>JAPUJA010000301.1 GCA_027296525.1 Pseudomonadota bacterium
TACAGCTACGGCTGAGACAGGGCGCACCGGGCGTGCGCCCGGCCTGGCAAAGAAAGACCCGCCCCCGGGGCTCTTGGGGGATGCGGCGGCCCTAGGAGCCCTCTGGCTGCTCGGCCTTGGCGGCGCTTTTCAGATGAGCCGCCCAGTTCTGCACCTCGATGAAGACCCGCTTGATCTCAGGTGACTCCCTCTTGATTTGAGCCTCGAGCGCCGATATGGCCACCTCCACCTCGCCCGCCGTCATGGCGTCGTCGATGTCGAGGCTGAGATTGAGGAGGACATCCTCGGGCCCCAGATGCATCGTCAGGATCTCGTTGATCCGCCGGATTCCAGGCGCCTTGGTGGCGAGGCGGCGAACCTTCGCGACCACGGCGGGGCTTGCGCTTTCGCCGATCAGCAGGCCCTTGCACTCATGGGCGAGCAGAGTCGCCGTGACCGCCAGGATGAGTCCGATGACCACGGACGCCACGGCGTCGAGCACGGGCAGGTCGAAAACCTGGCCGAGCCCGATGCCCAGGAAGGCGGCGATCAGCCCGAGCATCGCGGCGCTGTCCTCGAAGAGCACGGCGAACACAGCCGGATCCTTGCTTTGCCGCATGGCCGCCAGGAATCCCAGGCGCCCTTTGGATTTCTTGAACTCCTTGAAGGCGAAGCTCCAGGCGCCCGCCTCGAGGGCAAGCGCGACCCCGAGCACGATGTAATTGACGTAGGGGTCGGTCACGGGATGGGGATGCAAGATCTTCTGAACGCCCTCATAGATCGAGACGCCCGCGCCCAGCGCGAAAATCAGGATCGCGACGACGAAGCTCCAGAAGTAGAGCTCCATGCCGTAGCCGAAGGGGTGATGCTCGTCCGCCGTCCGGGCGGCGCGTCTCATGCCATGGAGCAGCAGAAGCTGATTGCCGGTATCGACGACGGAGTGGATCGCCTCGCTCAACATGGCCGAGCTTCCGGTGTAGAAGGCGGCGGCGAATTTGGTCGCGGCGATCAGGCTGTTGCCGAGGAGCGCCGCATAGACGACCTTCTTCGATCCCTGCATGGTGGCTCGTTCACGACCCTTCCGCGCCGTAGATCACGACCCGGATCGGAGTTGGGTTGCCGTCGTTGCAGGGGTTGTTCAGCTGAGGACAGTTCGATATCACCGCGAGCGCGTCCATCTCGGCCCTCAGATCCACATGGTCGCCCGGTTTCGAAAGGCTCTCTTCGAACACGCGCTCGGCAAGCTGCCCGCCTTGTTTGACCGGCACATTGCAGAAGAAATTGACGTTCGGGACGATGTCTTTGCGCCCGAGCCCATGCTCGCTCAGGGCTTGGAGGAAGTTTTCCCGGCAACCCGGGCAGTCCGCCACGCCATAGAGCATCCGATTGCTGGGCGCGCTGCAACAGCCGCCGATCGTATCGTGACCGCCGCAGCTGTCGGCGACGATCGTGAAGATGGCTCGGGCCTCGTCCGAGTAGAGCCGGTGCCCCTCGCCAAGCCGTAAGGTGCGGGTGGCTTTGATTGTGTTGGGGGCGTGATAGCGCTCCGCCGGATTGGCCGCGTTGTAGCAGAGGAAGTCGACCCCCTGCCGGCCTTCGAGGTCGATGATGCGGAGCACCTCGCCCTTCCTGACCAGCGCCGACCACGGTGCGCCGGGCGGCACGACCTGATCCTGGCGAATCGGACCCGGCGTCGGTAGTGAAAGCGTCATGATCTGCCGCCTCCTTTGGCTGAATGACAGCCCCGGCCGCCGCGGGCGTCGGCGGCCTAGGATGCCGAAAGATATAGGGAAACCGATCGGTGCCCCTCATGTCCAAGGATTTTCGGCTTCGTGACCGGCGCGATTTTCATTACGGTGCTCCGCTGCCAAGGGCGGAACTCTTTATCGGGATCGAGCGACATGAACAAGGCGGAGGGCGGAGCCCTGAAAGCGTACAAGAACGAGGCGTTCATCGAAAGCCGCGAGGCGCGCGTTCTCCGCATCCTGGCGGAGTATATGGAACCGGAGGCCCGCTTCCGGAAGTTTCAGGTGCGCGACACGATCGTCTTCTTCGGCTCGGCGCGGGCGATCCCCCGCGATGTCGCCGCACGCGAGCTCGAGGCCGCGCGCGACGGCGGCAAGGACGTGGAGGCGGCCGAGCGGCGCTGCCAGTTGTCGCGTTACTATGAGGACGCGCGGGAGCTCGCGCACCGCCTGACGCTCTGGTCCAAGGGGCTGAAGGGGAGTGATCGTCGCTTCGTGGTGTGCACCGGAGGCGGCCCCGGTATCATGGAGGCGGCCAATCGCGGCGCTTCCGAGGCGAAGGGCCTCAATATTGGCCTGGCGATCTCGATCCCGGTCGAAGAATTCCTCAACCCCTATGTGACGCGCCAACTCGCCTTCGAATTTCACTACTTCTTCATGCGCAAGTTTTGGTTCGCCTATCTTGCCAAGGCGGTCATCACCATGCCGGGCGGGTTCGGCACGTTCGACGAGCTCTTCGAGCTGCTCACCCTGATCCAGACGCTCAAGATGAAGAAACATCTGCCCATCGTCCTCTTTGGCCGGGAATTCTGGCGCCGGGTGATCGACTTCGAGGCCATGGCCGAGTTCGGGACCATCGACCTCGACGATCGCAAGCTCTTCCATCTCACCGATTCGGTCGATGAGGCCTTCGATTTCGTCACGGCTGAGCTCGCCGAGCACGCGCTCGAGGCGGCCGGCAGCAGCCTCTGAGCGGGGCCGACCCCTCTTGCGGGAGGCCTCATCGAAGGCCCGGCGCGCCTCTTCATTTCTATAGGTTTGAGCCCCGCAAGGGCCCCGTCTAAGCCCTGGTATCTTTATGTAAATATTTGATTTATTTATATTTACTGACCATCCGCCATGGTTCCTTCGAGGCCCCGGCGGAGCCTCGGCTGGGCGAATTGTAGACAGTTTGTTAAGAGTTGGGGGGGCAACCTAGCCCTCTGGATCATGTGGCCATGTGGCGCGGAATAGGCGTCACGTGAAGGTGACTTGAGGGGAGCGAGCGGATGCCGAGCTTTCAGCCGTTGATTTCCGGTCCCAGCGAAGCCGTTGACTCGCGGCGGCGGCGGGCGTCGGATTCCGCTCTTTACTATTGGGATTGGCTCCGGGGTGACCGCCCCTTCCCGTGCAGCGACGAGATTGATCCGCTTCTCGTGCCGGGTCTATGGGGGCACGTCTTCTTCATCGATTTCGGCGACGACTTGAGCGAGAGCATATTCGCTTATGCGAGCCCCACGATGAAACAGATCTGCGGGGGAGATCCCACCGGGCAGCCACTCGCCGAGTGCTTCCCCGAGGCGATGCGCGACAACATGTTATTGTTCTTCGAGGTCGCCTCGACGATGAAACAGCCCGTCACCCAGTCCAACGAATATCGCGCGGACGACGAGAACATGATTCTCTACCGGATTGCCGCGATGCCCATCAGCGACGATCAGGTGGATGTCAACGGGTTGTTCGGCGTTTTCAACTACAAGGCGGTTGGGCACGCGTAACGGCGCGGGCCCCGCCCGCAAAGGCGATTCTTTCCTGCAGTCCGCACGGCGTGTTCGCAAGGAGCGCGCCGTTTTTCTTTCGGCACGCTCGCTCGTCACGCTCTGAGAGCGTGCAGAACCTTTCCCAAGGCGTCGTGTATCGTCGTCATGTGAGGGGAGAGCACGTCGCGGGCCCCGGAATTCGTCGCCAAAGACACGTTGATGCCATTCGACTCGTCATGGGCCGCCATGGTGACGAAGCCGCGAATTTGACCGAGATGGCCCTTCACGACGATCTCATCATATTTGAAGACGAGCAGGCCGTGACCGGCTTCGATCAGAGGCGTGCCGGCGAGGGCGGCCGGGCAGAGATTCGCGGCCATCTCCTCGAAGCACGCATCGTCCAGCACCTTTCCCCCGAAGAGGGCCTCGAGCCACAGAACGAGGTCGCCGGGAGTCGAGACCATATCGCCCGCCGCCCACATGCCCGAGGGGGCGAACCAGTTCGTCGAATCGAGAATCCCGATGCCGGTGTGAAAGTTCGCACGCGCGCGTCTTTCCTCGGGCGGCGTCTCGTCGGTGCCGCACCAGCTTTCCGTCAATCCGAACGGCTCGAACAATTGTTCGCGTATCCGATGGGAGAGCCGCTCGCCGCCTTCGGCCTCGACGATCATGCCGGCGAGGATGAAGCCTGTGTTGGTGTAGGCGAAATCGCCGCCCGGCTCGGCTTGGGTTCCGGCCCGGAGCGCGAGATCCACGAGCTCCCGGGGCTTCCACTTCTTGTCCGAGAGCTCTGGAAAATCCTGTTCGTAGTCCGGGAGCCCGCTCCGGTGGTTGAGGAGCTGGCGCACGAAAATCCGATCGCCCTTGGGAAGGTCGGGGAACCAGCGGACGATCGGTTCGTCGAGCTCGAGCCGACCGTCCTGGACGAGCCGAAGCAGCAGGGCGGCCGTGAACATCTTCGTGCAGCTGGCCACCCGGAAGAGATGGTCGCTCGACATCGGCTCGCGAGCGACGCGCCGACGACGTCTTTCGCCACGAACGCGTCGAGGATCTTCTGCAGGCGTTCGCCCACATCGTTCAAGGGCGGCATCTCGCGCAGCTTCCCGCTGGCCATGACTCGCTCGGTCCGTGATGGTGGCGTCTGGTATGGCTTCCCTCATTTAGCCTTCCCGCGCCATGGCCGTCAAACGGTACGCGGATGAAGGCTCCGAGAACCGGTCGCTTGCCAGCCCCCGCCGCTCGCGTCATGTTGGATGGATGACGTTTTCGCAAGGATTCATGGGACCGATCCGAAGGTTTTTCCTCTTCTTCCTCCTGTCGGCGGGCTTGAGCGCCGGGGAGGCTGCGGCCGGCGGGTTCGAAGAGGCGGATCGTCTGGTCACCGCGCCGCTCGTGGAAGCGATCGACGCCGTCGGGGGCGAGCGCCCCGAGGACTTCCGGGCGTTCGCCCAAATCATCGCGACGCGGCTTTTCGAGACGCCGTTCGGCCTTTCGGCGCGCCGCTTCCTCGATGACACGCCGCTCGATCGAGCCGAGCGCTTCGATCTTTACCGTCTCCTCGGGGTCTACATACAGACCAAATACAGGCACGAGCTGATCGCGCTTCTGGGCGAACTTGTCGCGATACCGACGGATAAGAAGGACGGGCTCGCCCAGCACGCGAATCCGAACATCCGGCGCTTCGGCGAGGCGATCGAGCGGATCGCCCGGGACTTCGGCCTCGGCTACCGCAATCACGACGAGCGGATCTTCGAGGTCACGCTCGAGGGCCGGCGGGCGGAATCCCTCGGCATCTACAGCCACGGCGACGTGGTGCCTGCCGATCCCAAGAAATGGCGGCTCGAGGACGGCACCCGCCTGGATCCCTACCGGCTCACCGTCATCGGCGAGCGGATGTACGGGCGGGGCAGCGAGGACGACAAGAGCGCGATCGCGAGCGCCCTGCTCATCATGAAGGTCATTCGGGAGGAAGGCTTCGCGCTCGACCGGACGATCCGATTGTTCATCGAGACGACCGAGGAAACCGGCGGCTCCGCCACCGAGTATCTCATGGAGCGCTATGAGCTTCCGCCCTACAACCTGGTGCTCGACGGGACCTATCCCGTGGGTGTCGCCGAGAAGGGCTTCGGGGTGGTGCGCGCCGACTTTCCGCGCCGCGAGGCGGGCGGGTCCGGCCCGCGCATCCTCGAGGTCGAAGGCGGCCTCGCCGTCAATCAGATTCCGTCTCAGGCGGTCGCGGTCATCGCCGCGGCGGAGCCAATCGAATTGAAAGTCCGGCTCGATGCGCTCGCGGCGCGCTACGTGCCGGAGCAAGGAGGCGATTTTCGTATCGAGAGCGCCGCCGCGTCGGATCGCCTCGTGGTCACGGTTTACGGCGTCTCGGCGCACTCCTCGGCGCCGGAGAGTGGCGTCAATCCGGTCTCGCGTCTGTTCGACTTTCTGCATCGCGCCGATCGCGAGATCGGGTTTCAAGCCAATCACTTTACCGACGCGGCCGCCTACGCCGCCGAGAACTGGGGCCTCGATTATCTCGGCGCGAAGCTCGGCATCGGTTACGCCGATGACTTCATGGGGCCGCTCACGGCGTCCGTCACCTATGTGAAGCTCGATGAAGACGTTCTCGAGCTCTCGGTCAACACGCGGGCGCCGCGCGGCAAGGAGCCCGAGCGGCTGATCGCGGAGATCGAGCGCGGGCTCGAGGCTTGGCGCGCGCGAAGCGGGGTCGAATTCAGCCTCGAGATCGAGCAGGAGCGTTACATGTACCGCGACCCGAAGGGCCCGTGGATCGCGACGCTGCTCGACATCTATCAGGGCGTCACGGGGCGCGAGCCCACGCCTGAATCTTCCGCGGGCGCCACGACGGCGCGCCAGCTGCCGAACGGCGTCCAGTTCGGGCTCGGCCTGCCCGACGAGCGCTACACGGGTCACAACGCGAACGAGTTCAAGAAGATCGAGAACTACCTCATGGACGTCCAGATGATCACCGAGATGCTGCTCCGGCTCGGCAATCTGGCGCGGATGGAATGAGCCGGACCGATTTACGAGGCTTCGCGAAGAAAAGAATCTAACCCACTTATTCAGCTTAATTAAATGTGAGGATGGACTCGCGTGTCTTGGCGTGGCCGAACGCTCAATTTCCGTCCGCGCCTTGGTCGAGCGCGTCCGGTAGCGCCTTGCCGTCCGAGGCCCGGCGGAACCAGTCGAAGGCCGTGTGGGGCGCGTGGCCGTCGATGTTGGGGGCGCCCCGCCCTTCCCACATGTCGTCGAGGTTGACGGTCCGAAACTCGGTGCTGAAGCGCGCGCGGCCTGACTCGTTGGGCACGCTGCCATGCAGATGCGCGCTCGAGAAGCAGAGGACGTCGCCGGGCTCGATCACGGCGCGGTAGGCCCCTTCGAGCGCCACCGGCTCGGTCGGGAGCGGGAGCAGCGGATAGGGCGCGCCGCGCGCGCGATGCGCGCGCAAGGCTTCGATGTCCCACCCCGCACTCGTGTTCGCCACCTCCTCGGACCAGCAATCCAGCCGGAACGCGATGGTGCGTTCGTGGGTCACCGGATAGATCGGCGCCCACCAGTTTGTCTGCTGATAAAGGTTCGACGCCCAGCTGTCCCGGTGGAAGTCCAGGGTGTAATGCGCATCGGCGAACGCCGCGCCGTGGGGTTGGATGCGCAGGTGGCGCCGGTCCCAATAATTGCGTTCGGGGTCGGCGCCCACTTCTTCGAGCACGGCCCGGCACAGACTCTTCACCTCGGCGCTCTTCCCGTAGGTCTTGCGCAGGTCTTCGATGCGTTCGAGATAGTCGTCCCGTTCGAGGTGGAATTGGGCCGCCTCAGGCTCGAGCGTAGTGAACGCCTCGCGGATCAACCCGTCGGCGACGGCGATGAGACGCGTCATGGCCGCGACATTCTTGAAGACGATCAGCTCGCCCCGGTAGACGCGCTCACCCCGCTCCCGGTCGGTCAAGGGGCGTTGCGCGACGTGGAGGGGGGACGTGCCGGACATGAAAACTATTCCGCGCCTTCGGGCGCTTCGAGGCGGCGATCGTGGGGCAGCAGAACGGCGATCAATGCGCCCACGATCAGGAAGCCGGCGAGCGCGAGAAGCCCGTAGCCGTAATCCCCCGTGGCGTCCTTGATGTGCCCGACGATCATGGGCGAGACGAAGCCGCCGATATTGCCGATCGAGTTGATGAGAGCGAGACCGCCGGCCGCGGCGCTCCCCGTCAGGAACGCCGTGGGCAGCGTCCAGAACGGACCGAGCGCGCTGAAAATGCCGATCGTGACGAGGCAAAGGGCGGCGATCTCGAGCACCGGGTTTTCGAGCACCGCGCTCAGCACGAAGCCTGCGGCGGCGAGCAGCAGCGGGCCCGCCACGTGCCATTTCCGCTCGCCGGTGCGGTCCGAGTGGCGCCCAATCACGACCATCGCGATGCCCGCCGCGACGTAAGGGATCGCGGAAACCAGGCTCGTCTTCACATTGTCGAGGCCCGAGAAGGACTGAATGATCGAGGGCAGCCAGAGCGTGATGCCGTAGAAGCCCGTGACGAGGCAAAAATAGGTGAGGCTCAAGGCGAGCACCTTGGGTGTGATGAAGATGTCGCGCAGGCGGTAATCACGCGCGCGAATCTTTTGCTCCCGCTCGCTCTCGAGGCGGTTCGCGAGCCAGGCGCGTTCTTCCGGCTCGAGCCAGCGCGCCTTTTCGGGCCGGTCGGTGAGATAGAACAGAACGCCGATGCCGATCAGCACGGTGGGCACGCCCTCCAGGATGAAGAGCCACTGCCAGCCCTCGAGACCGAGCAGGCCTTCCATCCCGAGGAAGACCGCCGAGACGAGGCTTCCGAATATGCTGGCGGCGGCGAGCGCCGTCACGAAGCCTGTCACGGCCCGCGCCCGCTCGGCGGCCGTGAACCAATAGGTGAGGTAGAGGATGATGCCGGGGAAGAACCCCGCCTCGGCGAACCCCAGCAGGAATCGAAGGACGTAGAAGGTGACGGCGCCATCGACCAGCGCCATCGCCGTCGCGATGATCCCCCAGGTGATCATGATGCGCGCGATCCAGACGCGTGCCCCGACCCTCTGGAGGATCAGGTTGCTGGGGATCTCGAAGATCACATAACCGACGAAGAACACGCCGGCGCCCAAGGCATAGATCGTCTCGGAGAAACCGAGATCGGCGTTCATCTCGAGCTTCGCATAGCCCACATTGATGCGGTCGAGGAAGTTGAAGATGTAAAGCAAGAAGACGAAGGGGATGATCCGCCGCGCCACCTTGGCCCGCGTCCGTCGTCCGAGTGCGTCGCTCATCCGTCAGTTCCTCGCCGGGGAAACGGGTGCCCCGGCATTCAGCCATGGCCCGGGGCGAGCTGTCCGGCATCCCTTGAGCGGAACCGGCCGGGAGTCGGCGAACAACGTCGCAAACCGAGCAAATGATCTCGAGGACGGGCCGCGTTCAATCGCGGCGGTGGTCGATCAGGCCTTGCAGCGCGGTGCGTATCGCCGAACCGGAATGCGGCGTTGTTCGGCGGCTCTCGGCGGCGTGGACCCCGAAGAGGTTCTCGTCGAGCCGGCCCAGCCCGACCAGGGCGGCGATTATCGGTGCGATCAGCAGGAGCCCGAAGATGAGGGCGCCCAGATAATCCAGCACCGTGAGGTCGAGCGATTCCCAGGCCATCGTCGGCTCTACATTATTCCGGCGTCTTTCGCCGCGCCCAGCGAGATTCGTCCGTTGCCATCACCTCGATCACCGGACGATGCCATAGGCGTTGAGGTGAATCTCGTTGAACTGGCCGTAACTGTCGACGAGGTCGAGTTTGATGGCCCCTGTCGCCTTGGTCGAGCCGCTGCCCATCTCGGCCACGAGATATTCGAAACCGTCGGGAAGATCGATGCGCGCGCGATGGGTCTCCCCCGTCACGGGGTTGCGGATCGGCTCGCCCTTCATCTCGATCATATCGGGGACGGCGACGCGCGCCGTGCGGGCGGGGACGTCGAGCTCGAGCTCGATCGGCTTGAACAGCGGGTCGAGCCGCGTCGACATGGTCGAGTCGAAGACGCTCCATTGGGTGGCGCCCGGCTCGGTCTCCTCACCGCTGAGGACCGTGAGCAGCGCCTCCCGCTGATCCGGGTCCGCGCGCTCGTCGATGATCAGCTGGGTTGTCCCGTTGCCTTCGTGAATCGCGCCGGGCCAACTCATCATCACGATGCTGCGCAGGCCGTCGAGCTTGACCTCGCCGAAATGTCCTTGGTCGATCTGCGTGGCGCCGATCCCATGACAGTCGCCATGGGTCGGCAGCGCGTTGAACTGACAGGGGCAACCGTAGGCACAGTTGCAATTGACGAACTCGCGCCCCTTGATCCGCCAGTCGACATGGCTCACGAGATCTCCCTCCCTCGCCGATCGCGAAGCGGCCGCGTTTGCCGCTCAAATCCGGGGGGCGCACTATAGCCCAGGCGCCGCGGCACCGCCAACGGCGCGCCGCCAACGGCGCGTCGCCAACGGCGGCGAGAGAGTTTGACCGAAGGACGTTCCCGCTCTGTAATCGGGACGGTGCGATCGGGGAGCTGTCCAAGGGGAGAGAAGCAATGCAGTTCGACGGCAAGCGTGTGCTGATTACGGGCTCCGCCCGCGGCATCGGCCAAGCGACGGCTCGGGTTTTTCTCGAGCGGGGTGCGCGGGTGGCGATCAACGATCTCACCGAGGAGGCGGTGACGCGTTCGATTTTCGAGCTCGGCGGGAAGGGCTGCGCGGCCGCGCCGGGCGATATCGCGACGGTCGCGGGCGCCGAGGCGGTGGTGGCTCAGGCGATCGAGCGGCTGGGCGGCCTCGATATTCTCATCAACAATGCGGGCATCTTCCGCGAGGCGTCGATCGAAGAGACCGACGAGGCGATCTGGGACGCCACCATGAACGTCAATTTAAAGGGTCTCTTCTTCACCAGCCGGGCGGCCCTGGCCGAGCTCAAACGGCAGAAGGGCGTGATCGTGAACATCGCGTCCGAGGCGGGCGTCATCGGCACGCCGGCTATTTCGGCCTACAGCGCTTCGAAAGCCGGCGTCATCGGGCTCACCCGGGCCCTCGCCATGGAGCTCGTGCCCGACGTGCGCGTCGCCTGCATCTGCCCGGCGCCGACCAACACCCCGCTGTTCGATGACATCCTCGCGCGCGTGGACGATCCGGCGGCTTACCGGAAGGGTCTCGCGGCCTACACCCCCTTGGGGCGTATCGCCGAGCCCGAGGAGGTCGCCAAGGCCGTCGCCTTCCTCGCCTCATCGGACGCCTCGCTGGTGACCGGGACGGCCCTGATGGTCGAAGGTGGCGTCACCGCCGGAAAGGCCGATTTCGGCTGAGCCCGCTTCCCCTCGCGCGGAGGCAGACGCTTCCTCGAGGCACGTGCCTCCTCGAGGCACGCGCCTCCTCGAGGCACGCGCCTCTTTCCCGCCCGGAGAGCTGCCGGCGGGCTAGGACCGCTCCGACGGCCTGAAAAATTCTTTGACGGATTTTTTCTTTGTCCGGGAACGGCATTTGAGCGCCTTGCGCAGATACGCGACCGCATCGATCAGAGGCTCGCGGTGCGCCTCCTCGATCGGGTTCGAGCGTACCCACCAGGTGCGGCGGGGGACGTGGTCGCGTGCTGCTTACTTCTTCGCGGACGCCGTCAAGATGTCGATCACGACATCCGTGGCCGTCTCGATGAGGAAGATGTCGTTATTGACCATGACGTATTTCTGCCCCTTCTTCTGCTTGGGAAACGATTTCAAGAGATGGGGCGGCACGTCGCGCTTGGCGAGCCCGGGCGGGAGGGTGCCGTATTTCGCGATGTGCTTCTGCAGGCCGGGCGGCAGGCTCTTGCTCTTTTCCTTGTAGTTGGGGATCTCCTGACCGAACAGGTGTTTCTCGATCGAATTGAGCACGCCGACCGTCACCTCCTCGGTGGTGATCCCGTCCGCCTTGTGGTTTCGGTTATTCTCCTTTTTCGCGTTGTCCGCGAGGGTCTGCGCGGAGGTCGCCAGGGCGAAGGTGAGTAAGAAAGCAACGAATAGACGCATTTTCCGTCTCCATTTGTTTGGTCCTCCCTCGTCCCATTTCTGAACGCCCATTTATCCCCGGCCCCATTTATCCCCGGCCTTGTGCCCCAGGCGCGGGTGCCGTCCCAGCCGGTGGGGAGGGACGTCCCTCGTTGATCGAATATGCTATCAAAAACCCTCACAAAGCATCAAGCAAAAACGGCAAATTGAGCCAATGATTATAATATCTTAAGGGTATTTCTTAACCAACCGTGGAGACCTTGGCCGCGGCTCTCGCCCCGGCGCCTACCCCGGTCGCGAGCCCGCGCTCTCGCGAACCGCCCGTCGCGATGCTCGGGGTTCTCTTTTCGCAGGCGATGCGGCGATTAAAAAAAGCGCTGGTAATTTACGTAAAATCTGAGCTAAATTCTAAGAACTCTCAAATGAAGAGAGATCGTTTCATTAACCATGAATAATAGTTAATGAGCGGACGATCTAATAATAGCGATAAGTATTTTGACGAACGCTTGGGGTCATCTGCTGGGTTGAACCATTTTACTTTCGGACGTCTTGTCCCGACCCGGCCTGCGAACCGAATAAGGTGCCGTTCGAGCGTTAAAGGGAGACCGACGGGTGAGACGAGTAGCGTTGCTTGCTCTGATTTTTAGCGTTGCTCTGGCGACGCCGTCCTGGGCCACCTATGTCGACCCCTTTGGCGGCGCGGGCCTCCAAATTTCGCGATCCTCTCGATCGGACGCGCTCCGTGTCCCGCTGCTCGCCAACCTTGCCGATCGTCAAGATGACCTCATTCAGAAGGAATTGATCGACGTGCTCAAAAATGAGGCCCTCGGGGGGGAGCCCGTCGCCTCATATCGACTAAGTTTGATCTATTACTTTGGGCAAGGGGTCCCGCAGGATTATGAGCAAGCGGCAAAATGGTCGCTGTCCGCGGCCGAAGGAAGTGTCGTCGAGGCTCAGTTTGTCCTGAGCACGCTATATGCGGACGGCCTCGGCCTCGGCCGCGATTACATCGAAGCCTACAAGTGGATCGCCATTGTCGTGGCAAGCCTTCCGACGGGTGAAAGACGCGACATTGCGCTCGGTCTTCGAGCGATTTTCGAGGAGTACATGTCTTTGGATGAAGTCTGGGAGGCCGAACGCTTGGCGCAGGAGTGGATGTCAGGGATGCGGTGAATCGGCGCGGCCTAAAGCCGCCGCCGGATCGCTTCTCGTCTTTCCCACAGAGAACCAGCCGAGGCTTCGCCGTCGCCACGGACCCCGAAGGGGGGCCGAGTCAGCCCTTCGTGATGTTGTATTTCTCGGCGACCCATTCGGCCAATTTTTCCGCCGGCAAGGGTCGGCTGTAATGGTAGCCCTGCGCTTCGTCACATCCCTGAGCGCGGAGATATGTGACTTGCTCCTCGCTTTCCACGCCCTCGGCCGTGACCTGGAGGTTGAGGCTGTGCCCCAGCTGGATCACGGCGTCGGTGATCGCCGCGAGGTCCGGTTGGGTCGTAAGGTCCTTGACGAAGGATTG
Source organism: Pseudomonadota bacterium (assembly GCA_027296525.1). GTDB lineage: Bacteria > Pseudomonadota > Alphaproteobacteria > UBA828 > JAPUJA01 > JAPUJA01. The sequence continues at coordinate 13,002 of JAPUJA010000301.1, forward strand.
ATCGATCTTCAACCGATGTATGGGGAACTTCTTGAGATAGGCGAGCGACGAGTAGCCCGTGCCGAAATCGTCGATGGCGATTTGGGCGCCGAGCTCCGACAGGCGGCGAAGCCTCTCGACGACTTCGTCGGAGCCATCGACCACCACGCCTTCCGTGATTTCCAGCTCGAGCCAACGAGGATCCATTTGGGACTCCTCGAGAAGGGCCTCGACCTTGGTGACGAAATCACCATCCTTGAACTGATCGGCCGAGACGTTCACGGCCACGCGGAACGACGGTAGGCCGGCGTTCTGCCAAGCTTTGTTCTGCTTACAAGCCGCTTCGAGCACCCACTCGCCCAGGGGCGCGATGAGGCCGACGGCTTCGGCAATGGGAATGAATTCGCTGGGCGGAACGAGTCCCCTCTCGGGATGCTGCCATCGGATCAACGCCTCGACGCCCATTAAATCATGGTTGGTAAGATCGAGTTGAGGTTGGTAATGAAGCGCGAACTCGCCGCGCTCCAGGGCCAAACGTAAGTCCCGCTCCAAACCCATCCGAGCCTTGACCTCGGCATGCAACTTCTCGTCGTAAAGCTGATAGACGCCGCGTCCCCGGGTTTTGGCCTGATAGAGCGCGAGATCGGCGTTCTTGATCAAGTCCTGCGCTTCCATAGCGTCGTGCGGAAAGAAGCTGATGCCGATGCTGGTGCCTGATGTTATCGAGATTCCATCGACGACAAAGACCTCCTTAAGACATTCGATGATCCGTGCCGCGATCTTGTGAATGGTCTCGATATCTCCGAACTTAGCCGCGACGACCGCGAATTCATCGCCGCCCAGACGGGCCACCGTATCGACCTCCCGAACGCTCTTCACCAGCCGCTCGGCCACCTCCTTGAGTAACGCGTCCCCGATCGGGTGACCAAAATTGTCGTTGACGTTCTTGAAGCCGTCGAGGTCCAGGAACATCAGTGCGACAGCGTGGCCGCCTCGATTCGCGTTCTGAAGCGCGAGCTCCAAGCGGCGCTTAAACAGATTGCGATTGGCGAGGCCGGTCAACGGGTCGTTGAGCGCCAGCTTGCGGATGAGCGCCTCGGCGTCCTTGCGCTCTGTAAGATCGACGACCGTGCTCAGCACGTTGAGCACCTGGCCATCGGTCGAGGAGAGGGGCGCGCCCGAGATTTCCACATGCCGATTTTTTCGGCTTCGTCGGCTGATGAACGTCGCTTCGCATGTTGACGCAATGCCTTGCGACCAATTGGCGCATTCGCGGTCGACGATCGGCACGCTCTCGGGCGATAGGAAGGATCGGTAGTTCTTGTCGGTGATGTCTTCGATTCCCTCCACTTCAAGCAAGGCGCACAAGGCGGAATTTGCAAAAATGATCTTACCGTCCGGGGCGATCTGCCAAATTCCGACGGGGCTGTGTTCGACCAGCACCCGGTAACGCTGTTCGCTTTCTTCCGACTTCTCGAAGGCGGCCTGCATCTCGTCTTTCGCGAGCGCCAGTTCCTTGGCCAGATGCGCATGAGCCGTCGCCTCTTCTTCGTACCGAAACCTGGCATCCCGGGTTTCCTGCAGGTGGTGACGCAGTTGCATGGTCAGCCGGTTCCATTTGCCCTCGGCCCGCTCGCGTTCGACGACGCGCCCGAGCTGGATGCCGACTTGAATCACGACGTCAAGAAACGGTCCATCCGGTTTGGCCGCGTTCTCCGAAAAGAATTCCAGCGCGGCCACCACCTCGCGGCCCATGAGGACGGGAAAGGCAAAGCCCGACTTGAGCCCGGCCGCGTTGGCCGGCTCGGTCCGCAAGAAATTCGAGTCCTTCGTCACGTCGTCGATCCAAACAGGCTCGCCGGTCGCTAGAACGCGGCCCGGCAGCCCTACCCCCGGTCCGAATTTGGTCGCGTGGGTTGCCTGGCGGAAAGCCTCGAAGCGCCCGGGGTCGGAGAGGCACCAGAGTTCCGTCGGAACCAGCTCGGATGTATCGCCCTCGGTGAGCCTGTAAACATGCCCCACCAGCCAACCGGTAAAACGGCACATTTCATCCAGGCAGGCTTGCATCGCCTCATCGAGCGTGGCGGCCTCGTTCGCGGCGGCGGTGATCTTTTGCAGCAGCCCGTCCGCCTGGGATCTCTGAACCAGGACCTCCTTGGCGCGATTGCGTTCGGCGACGACCCGCACCAATTCGAGCGCCGAGATCGTCACCCCGATCACGGCCGCACAGGTCGCGGTGATGACGAATTCCCAACGCGCGAAGCCGTCTTCCCGCTCGTAATCGGAATAGAGATACGGCCCGAGATAGTCTTTGAGCACGAACTCCCACCCGAACATGACCAGGAAGACGATCATGACGGCCAGGGCCGCCGTGTAGACGACGTGCCAGGGTTTAATAATGCTCGAGGGCGTTTCCCGGCGAGCGAGGCGGCCAAGACCGCTTCGGGTGCGGGCTCCGACGATCGAACCGCCGATTTTTAGAGATAGCCGCATGCTCTGCCAATTCGCCCAAATGAGTCGCGCCGGTCGATCGGCCCGGCCGGGTTTCCCCACGGCCATAGAGTTTGAACATCAAGATTAAACAAATGTTTACCTGCCCCCGGGCAACCGGGGGGATCGGCAAGAGCCCGGCCCGGCCACAAGCGTATCGTGCGGGAGGAATCGGCGAGCCCTTTGCGCGCCCTCGATCAGCGAGGCGCCTCTAAACAGCCCGCCCGCGCTCTGTTTTCAGGTGCGGAATTTGTTATAAGCTATTGCAATAAAATTGCATTATTCACACTAATTGAGCTCGAGCGCGATCTCTTCCGGGCCGCGCCTCGCCAGGACCGTCGCCTGGACGCGAACGCCGGCGCCGCCGTCCCAAAGATTGCAGGGCTAGCTCGGCTCGAAGTCGGCCTCCGGCCGTTGCGGCAGCCGGCATCGATCGAGTCACAAGGATCTGGATGGCTCGTTCCGTCGAACGATAAGGCCGGGCTGTTGTCGTTGAGTCTGATCTTAACGACTTGATCTGCCTCCAGGGCCAGTTTTCGGAGGGCGGGACAGAAAACGCTCAGAGATTGCCGAGCGCGATCCGCTCCTGGATGTAGGGTACGTCCGGGATCGCCCCATCGAGCTCACGGGCGAAGCGGTGACCCGAATAGACGGCAGCCTGGATGGCGCCCGGCGCGAGGCAATCACCGATCCGTTCGCAGAGCTTGATCCCCGCCTTCTCGAGCGCCTCGGGATCGGCCACGAGCTGTTTGTAGAGCGCATCGTCGGGCCGGCGCGAGGCCACCATCATGATCGAGCCGCAGGCGCGCGTCTCGCTCTCGCCGCTATAGACGTTCGCGAGTTCGACCTCGCCGTCCTTGATGCCCGTAAGGGTGCGCTCGGTCACGAGCTCGATGCCCTCGGCGAGGAGCTGGGGCATGAGCCGGGGCCGCTCGAGGGTGTACTCACACCATTGGGAGATCGCGCTCAAGGGGGTGACGAGGGTGACCTCGTGCCCGTCCGCCCGGAGCTTCTGGGCGATCACGCCTCCCATATAGTAGTGATCGTCGTCGAACACGATCACCGGGCCTTCAATCTTCGCGCCGTTTTTCAGATCGTCCGGGGTGTAGACGTTGGCGCCGTCCGAGCCCGGAATCGCGACGGCGTTATGCAACGCCTCGCCGCCCTTTTTCCAAGACGAGCCCGTCGCGATCACCACGACATCGGCGCCGTAGTCGAGCACGTCCGCGGCCGAGAGCTCCGCGTTGAGATGGACTTCGACATTCTTCATCTTTTCGATCTGGATCTGACGGTAGGAGGCGACCCGCCCCCACATCGCGAGCCCGGGAAGCTCGCTCTCGAAGGCGACCCGTCCGCCGAGCTCGCCGGCGGCCTCGGCGAGATGGACGTCGTAGCCCCGCTGGCCGAGCGCCCGGGCGGCCTCGAGGCCCGCCGGGCCGGCGCCCACGATGAGGACGTTGGACTCCGAGCCCTTCGGATCGATCATCTCCGGATGCCAGGCGCGGCGGTGCTCCTCGCCCACCACCGGGTTTTGGGTGCAACGGATCGGCATGTGGACCTCTTCCGAGGCGATGCACATGTTGCAGCCGATGCACTCGCGAATGTCCTCGTTGCGTCCTTCCTCGATCTTCTTGGGCAGGAAGGGATCGGCGATCGAGGGCCGCGCGGCGCCGATGAAGTCGAGCACGCCGCGGTTGATCTGATCGGCCATGGTGTCCGGCGAGGTGAAGCGCCCGGTGCCCACGACCGGCTTGCTCGTCAGCTTCTTGACGCCGCCGTTGATGGCCTCCTGATAGGCCTCGGCGTCGAACCGTGAGGGCGCCGAGTCGTTGGGCCAGGGATTGCTGCAGATATCCCAGAGATCGGGCAGCTCGGCGAACATCTCGATGATCGCGTGGCCCTCCTCGAGCGTGATCCCGTCGGGCCCCAGGTTCTCCTCGGGCGTGAAGCGACAGGCGACGGCGCATTTGTCGCCCGCCGCCTCCTTCGTGTCCTCCAGGATCTCGCCCATCAGGCGCGTGCGGTTCTCGAGCGAGCCGCCATACTCGTCGGTGCGATGATTGGTGAGGCGCGACAGGAAGCGCGCCATCGTGGTGATGTGATGGCCGCAATAGACATAGACGAGGTCGAAGCCGGCGCTGATCGCGCGCGCCACCGCTTCGACATGCCAGCGGCGCAGATCGGCGATGTCTTTCATGTCCATCTCCCGGTTCATGACCGGGTCGAGGTAGAACTCCTGCTTTATGACCGAGGGGCCCATCGGGATTTCCTTGGTGTGACGGTTCGGGCCCGCGTTCGAGTGGGCGAGCTGGATGCCCGCCAGCGCGCCGTGTTCGTGTACTGCGTCGGCAAAAATCGCAAGCTGGCGGACGTCGTCGTCGTTCCAGATCCGGATCTCGGGGTAGGCCGAGGCGTCCGAGGTCGGGTGGATCGAGCACTGCTCGGTGCAGACGACGGCCCAGCCGCCCTCGGCCTTCATGCCACGGAAGGCCGCGTCCCCCTTAGGCATATAGACCCCGAAACCGTTGCAGTGGGGCACCTGATAGAACCGGTTTCGGGCGGTCTTGGGGCCGATCTTGACCGGTTCAAAAAGAACGTCGTAGCGCGGATCGCGAGCCATGACCCTGTCTCCCTCGGATGATTTCCACCGACTCTATCCCAACGCGCCGAACGCGCCAAACCCCTCCGTGGCCCAATTTCACCCTGTCGGCGCGTGCGGGAAAGCGTTATCAGTTCGGGTCGCGCGAAGGCTGGGATGGGTGGCCGTGCGGTCGAAGGCACCGGTCTTGAAAATCTAAGTCCATGATTTTGATTCACCGCGACTGATCTCAATTAGGCCGGATTTGTGCGCTTCTTGCGGCTCCATGTAGGTCTATTCAGCGCGGTGAGATGCAGCTAATGGCAATGAGTTTGTGACCAATCGGTGACCTAACCGGGGAAGCCCCCCATCCCCCCTTCGCGCGTGTGCGTTAATCGCAGCCTTTGAGGATCACCGTTTCACAGGGATGCGTGTCAGCATGTGCCACCCGAGGCTGGGTGAGCCTGCATGATGGTCCAGGCATAACAGAGCAATTATGCATAGTGGGGGGGGTACTGGCGCTTGCGTGTCTCGCCATGTAGGGGGCCTTAAACGACGACAGGGCTATCTTTAAATACGCCCGCATTCCATTCGCTGAATGTCGGCGGCCAGGGCGCGATCCTGAGTGCTGCCCCATTCCACTGAAGGCCCCTCATGGACTCATGTTTTTCGCCCTAAAGAAAGGGCGAGCCCGAAGGCCCGCCCGCAAGTTGGAAAAGTAGATGTCGATAGACTCGGAAGGCAAGCCCTAGTCCCC
>JAPUJA010000302.1 GCA_027296525.1 Pseudomonadota bacterium
CCGAGGAGACCGGCGTCCCGCAAGCCACGGATCCCGATCCACCCTGGTCCGCTCAAGTTCTCGGGCGCACGGATTTCCACGCCGCGATCCGACGGAACGAGCGCCACACCTTCTGGCTTTGCGTCCTCATGGTTGCGATCGGCGGGGGTCTCGGCTTCGTCATCGGCTGGGCGATCGAGGTCTATTACCGCTCGAACTTCGAGGCCGGCGCGCTTCATACGCCCGAGAGCGCGATCGACGCGCTCACCTTCTTCAGTCTCTGGGGAGTCTACGGGGCGGCGGCCATGGTGCTCGCCGGCGCGTTCTGGATTTTCGTCGCGCTTACCGTCGGCGATCGGATCCTGCTCGCCGTCGCCGGCGCCCGCGAAGTAACCGTCGATGAGGAGCCCGTGCTCCATAACGTCGTCGAGGAGATGGCGATCGCCTCCGGGCTCCCGAAGCCACGGGTCGCCGTCATGGAGACGCCGGCGCTCAACGCCTTCGCGACGGGGTTAAAACCCGAGCGCGCGGCCGTCGCGGTGACCCGCGGCCTGATCGATCAGCTCGAACGCGACGAGCTGCAAGGGGTCGTCGGCCACGAGATGGGCCACATCGCGAACAACGACATCCTTTACGCCACCGCCGTCGGCGTGATCGTCGGGCTGATCGCGCTCGTCGCGGACGGCGCCCTCAGGTCCCTGCGCCACGGGGCCTTCCATGGCGGGCGCCGACGCGGCGGTGGCAAAGGGGGCGGGGGCGCGGCGCTCGTCGCGATCATCGTGCTCGTCGTCGTGTTCATCGTCGCGCCGCTGGCGGCGCGTCTCGTGCAAATGGCGATCTCACGCGAACGCGAGTATCTCGCCGACGCAACCGCCGTGAAGTTCACGCGCAACCCTCATGGATTGATCGGGGCGCTCGAGAAGATCGACCGGTGGAACGCGCCGTTTCCCGGCGCGAACCGTGCGACCCAGCACCTCTTCATCGCGAACCCGTTCAAGAATTTCGGCGACCGTTCGGGCGCGCTCCTCTCGACGCACCCGCCGATCAACCGGCGCATCGAAAGGCTGCGCGATCTGGCGTGATGGGGTTGCCTTCGGTCGGGCGTCCTGGGCCGTCTAAGGCGCTTCCGTCAAGACCGAATAGTGGATCCAGCCCTGTCCGCCCGGAAGATCGGGCATCCGGACGCGCACCCAGTCGCCATTTCGCGACAGGACGGTGAGCGGGGTGCGCCCGGTCACCACGCCGACCACCGGCGCCTCGAGGGAGGGATCGCCGCGCACGTTCGCGGCCTCGGCCCTGACCACCACGCGCTGCTCGACGGCCTCGCTCGCCGCCTTTTCGAAAGGGTTCTCCACGCCGAACATCGGCGCGAGAAGGAAGAAGGCGAGAACCGCGATACCGACACCGGCGAGCGCGGACGCCCAGACCAAGGCGCCCCGTTTCGGCTTGGGCTGCTCCTCGGACGGGCGGGCATAGCGCTCCTGAAAGGTCATCTTCTCGCGCTGATTCTGCTCGGTCTGCCAAGCCACGGCGGCCTCGGCGATATGGCTCTCCTCCTCGGCCTGCCAGCGCGTCTCGGCGGTCGTAAAGCGGCGCTCCTCCTCAGCCTTCCAGACGGCTTCGGCCGCGCCGATGCGCTCCTCCAATTCCTTCTTCCACTTCGCTTTGGCCGCCTTTAGATGCTCTTCCTCGCGGGCCGCCCATTCGGCCTCTGCGTGTTTGCGGCGATTCTTCTCCTCGGCGTTCCACCGCGCCTTGGCCTTCGCGAGATGCTCCTCTTCGCCCGTGCGCCATTGCTCCCGGGCCTCTTCGATGCGCTCATCGAGGTCGGCCTTCCACGCCGCCGCCGCCGTGGCGAGGTGTTCCTGCTCCTCTCCTTCCCACTGGGCCCTTGCCTCCTTCAGGCGGGCCTCGGCCTCGGCGCGCCAACGCGCATCCGCGGCGGCGAGATGCTCGACCTCGACGCCTGAAGCGTGATCCTTCGCCTCGCCCAAACGGCGTTTGGCTTGCTTCTTCCACGCCGCCTCCGCCCGGGCGAGATGCTCGGCCTCTTCGGCCTTCCAGCGCTCTTCCGCCTCGGCCAGACGGAGCTCGGCCTCGACGCGCCACTTCGCCTCGGCCTCCGCCAGATGCTGATTCTCCACGGCTTTCGAGCGCGCGACGGTCTTGGCGAGCCGGCGCTCCTCGTCTGCCTTCCAGGTTGCTTGCGCCGCGGCGAGCCGATCGGCCTCTTCGGACCGCCAGCGGGCTTCGGTCTCGGCAAGACGTCTTTCTTCGTCCGCCTTCCAGCGTTTTTCGGTGGCGGCGAGGCGCGCATCCTCATCGGCCTCCCATTTCGCGCCTTCCTCGACGAGCTCGGCGAGGCGCGCCAACTCCGCTTCGCGCCAATTCGCCTCCATCGCGGCGACGCGCTCGTCTTCTTCGGCCTTCCACTTCGTTCGGGCCGTTTGAATCGCGTTTTGACTCATGACTTCCGGCTCCGACTTAAGCCGCCGACGGATCGGGCCGCCTGGGAGGCGGCGTGGCCGGTCGGCGATGGGCCAAGAGGCGGACGCGCGCGCGCGACGATCGTGGGATCTCTCGTTGGGGGCCCCGATGATCGCAGAGGCCCAAAGGCGAAGCCCGGTCCACGAGCGGGTGGAGCCCGTCGCGGCGCACGGCCGGGGAACGTGCCACCCTGGGCAACTTCGTGTCAGGCGCAACCGGGGGCTCCGCGAGCAACATTCGAGCGGGCGGGGTCACGATGAGATCGAGCCGCGGACGGGTCCGATCGGAGCCGCATCTGAGAGGGGCGGGGACGCCGCCGTGGGCGGTGCCCATGAAGCCGGTGCCGTCATCCAGATAGGAGGCATGGCAGGCACCACCCACGACGTCGTCGCCGAAACCGGGCGCCGCCCGCAAGTCGCGGCGTCCCGGCGGGGCGACCAAGATGCCGACCGGACGGTAGTCGAAGTTCTCCGCGCCCGGCGAAGAGAAGGGCGTGTGCGAGCCCGGAGGGTTGGGCTCGACGCCTTCCGCAACTTCATCCCAAGGCTCGTCCCTCGACCCCGACCCGGGGTCGTCGGCCCGAGGGTCGTCGGCCCGAGGGTCGCTGGCCTGGGGCGCCTGGTCTTCGCGCTCCGGGGCACTATCAGAGGGCTTGACCATGTCGCCTCTCGAAATTCTCCAAATACCGTGGAGTATGATGTTAGCCATCATGCTTTAAGGGGCACTTATTTATTCCCGCCAATTTCGGCCAAATTCGTCGAAATTTTCACGCCGTTCGGCGCGCGTGGTAGGCTTTCGCCGGCAGCAGAAACTGTGAACGGAACGATGAGATCGACGAGCCTGCTTTTCCTTGCGGCGGCGCTCTCTCTATGGGCGCTCCCGGCAAAGGCCGAGCTCATCGGGCCCGCGAAGGTGATCGCGGGCGACCGTCTCGAGGTGGCGGGGATTACACTCCGCCTCAACGGCATCGACGCGCCCGAACCCGGACAGATCTGTCGGGTCAAGGATCGCCCCTATGACTGCGGCAAGGTCGCCGCGAGCGCTCTTAAGGATCTCACGGCGGGCGGGCCTGTGCGCTGCCTGCTCGAGGCGGAGCGTGACTCGGGCGAGATGATCGCGGTCTGCTTCGCCGAGGACTACGATCTCTCCGAGGGCATGGTCTATACCGGCTGGGCGCTCGCCTATCCGCGCGCCGAAAGCCCCTACCGCCGTTTCGAAGAGGGCGCGCGAGCGGCCAGGCGCGGCATGTGGCGTGGCGACTTCGTGGCACCCTGGGAGTGGTGCGCCGGCCTGCGCCTGCCTGAGGCGGAAGAGAAGTAGGCGCGCCTTAGGACCGGGTCGGTGACCGACGGGTCGGTGACCGATGAGTCGGTGACGAAACCGTCAGCGCTCGCGAAAGCCCGTATCGATCGCGCGGTAGATGGGTTTCAGCAGATACTCGATGAGGGTATTCTCGCCCGTCCTGATTTCGGTCTCGACGGTCATGCCGGGAAGCACCAGATTGCGGCCGGTGGCGACACGCTCACTGGCGGCGCCGGTGACGGCACGATCGATGGCGGTGCGGGCGACGACCTGCTCACCTTCCAGAGCGGGGGCGGGACTGATTCCTTCGACGGGGGCGCCGGCTGGGACACGATCGGGCTCGACGGCGTCTCGACGGGACCAGGCCAAGGCGAATGGACGCTCCAGCGCGACACCGGCAGCATCGATTCCCAGACAACCGACCAGCCCACGCTCACAGGCAACCCCGCCGGCACGATCACGCTTGCCGACGGCAGCGAGATTACCTTCCAGGGCGTCGAAGAGATTCAGTGGCAGGGCCGCGCCTCACATCTCGAGCTTAAGGACCGGCGCCTCCTTGCCCTCGCCCTTGGCGTAGACCGCCGAATACATGTTCCACCACATGTTGCGGCCCTCGAGCGCGGCGCGGCGCACGCTCCGCCGCTTTTCTTGCGTCGTGGCGTGAGCGCGCGCGGTGCTCCAGCCGGTCTCGGCGTGGGTCTCGTCGGCGCCGATATGGACCTCGAAATACATCGCGCCCTTATCGTCGTAGCCGAAATGCTCCTTCAGCCCCCCGGTCACCCCCCGGCAGAAGCCAGTGAACATGTCCTCGATGCCGAGCGAGACGAAACTCAAGGCCTCGAGCCACTTGCCGCGCATGGCATAGGCCGAGACCGTGTCCGGATACAGCTTGGTCTCGGGCAGCATGGGCCGCTTGTCGATCTCGTCTTCCGTGAAGCCGGCGGCCGCGCCCGCGCGCAACGCAAGCTCCCAATGCGAGGGCACCTCGGGCGTGCCCGCAAGTTCGACGAAGAGATTCTCGGCGAGCTCCTTCTTGGTCGCCCGCGGCGCCTGGGGCACGATGAGGGAAAGCGACGAGATGCCCTCGACCACCGTGTATTTGAGCTGGGCGCAGAGCTCGGCCAGCGTCTCGAGCTTGAGCCGCCCTTCGACGATGTCCACATAGATCGGGTGCTTGCTGATCGACTGGCTCAGGATCTCGCGCCGGAGATCCGTCCAGAAACCGTTTTCCGACATGGCGCGTGCGTCTCCCCTGATACGCTTCCAAAAAATTGACGGTCTTTTTCCGGCCATTTCTTCTTCCGGCCATTGCCGGCGGGCCGCAAGAGATCATAGCACGAGACGCCGGCGTCGTGAGGTCCGCGGGGGCACCGACGGGTTAGGGTTGGACCCGTGCCCCCCTCTCGCACATGATGAGGCGATGCGCGCCGACATTCGGAAATTCATCGCGGCCTACGGGAAGCCCGGGCGGCCTTCGGAGATCCGGCAGGAGCCGCTGGATGGCAATCCGGGCCATTACGCACGGCTCTTGGCCCTCGAAGAAGGGGCCTTGCCGGCGGTCGGCGATTTCGGGGAATACGCCAACGACATCGCCTATATGGAGAAGGTTCAGCCCGAGCTCTTCGCCTTTCTCCTGCCCATCTGCCTCGATGTCTGGCGGCACGACCTGATGCACAATCACCGCTCCGATTACGCGGGCTGGGTTGAAGTCTTCATCTCCGCCCTGGCGCGACGGCCCTTGCTTGAGGACTGCCTCACGGAAGCGCGGGCCGAGGCGGTCATGGCCTTCATGCGCGAGGGCCTGCTCGACCGGATCGATCGCGAGGACAGCCTGTCTCATGCCGGTGAGCACGCCACCGCCCATGCCTGGTTCTACAGGCTGGGGTCCTTCGCCGTCACCTTCCCGGCGCTGGAGTCGCTCTGGCGCGTCTGGTGGCGTTTCGAGACCCCGGGCCAGGCCATCGCCGCGCTGCAATACGCCTCCTGTCTGATGTACGACGACAACGCCAATCCGATCTTCGCGCCCCGGACGGCGAAACATGGCGGCGGCCCGCCCGGCCTGTGGGAGACGGACGGCCAGATCTTCCATGAAAGCTGGAAGCTCGAGAACGTCGTCTTCTTCGTGGACAACGTGACGCCGGACTATCTCCGCGATGCCCTGACGCGCGCCGCACAAGCGCTCGAAGGGGTCGTCGAAAGCGACGTGCCGGCGCAAATGATCTCCGACTTCGAGCGCCAAAGGCCGCTCCTCGCCCATCGCCTGCGGGCACTGCCGGAAATTGTCTCCATCCCCTTGAACGCGACGCTCGAATGGCCGCCCTTGCCTTGAGCCCTCCTTATCGCTTTTACCGCGTGCAACTCTCCGCCCCGACCTGCTAGTCTGCGCGTCAAAGGACACTGGCTGTCCGTTCAGAGAAGGAGGAAACGAAAATGGCAAGAAGGATAAGACGAGACGCTCTAAGATTTTTGTTTCTCGCGGGCCTCGTCGCCGCCTTCGGGCTCTCAAGCCCCTTCGCGGCTCGGAGCGCAGACACATACACCTTCGATAAGGGACATACCAAGATCTACTTCTTCTACGACCATATGGGGTTATCGACCCAGAGCGGCCGATTCAACGAATTCGACGGAACCTTCGTTTTGGATGAAGAGAATCCGGCGAACAGCACCATTGAAATCGTGATCAACGCCGCGAGCGTTGACACGGGCGTGCCCGATCTCGATGCCGACATTCGGAGCGAAAATTTCTTCGATGCGGCGAACTTCCCGACGATCACCTTCAAGAGTACCGAGGTGCGGCAGACTGGAACGAAAACCGTGCGAATCACGGGCGATCTTACCATCAAGGGCAACACCCGGCCGATCGCGCTCGATGCGACTTTGGTCTATACCGGCGATCATCCGTTGGCGGAATATTACGAAGAATACGCCAACGTGCGCTATGTGACCTTCTCTGTGCGAGGGCAAATCTTGCGCAGCGATTTCGATGTTGGCCTCTACGCTCCGGGCGTTTCCGACGAGCTCGACCTCGTCATCGAGGCGGAGTTGAGGAACCGCAAGTAGCGTTCGCTTCATCGATATGCGGCCTTTTGATCGGCCGCAGCGTAGGCCATGAAACCGAAGGGCGACCAAGAGCGTTACGGGATTGTTGCCCAGGGCTTTCACTGGCTCACCCTGGGACTCGTCGCGGCGATGTTCGCGATCGCCTGGTACATGACCGGTCTTCCCCTCGGGCCGGAGAAGGTCAAGGTCTATAACCTCCACAAGTCGATCGGCGTCGTGATTTTTACGATCACGCTGCTCCGCCTCGCCTGGCGCCAGCTCTCGCCGCCGCCGCCCTCAGGAATGAACGGCCTCGAACGCTTCGCCGCGCGTGCGAGCCACGTCCTGCTCTATCTCCTTCTCCTCCTCCAACCGAGCGTCGGAATCCTCCATTCCTGGACGGCCAATTTCCCCGTCGTCGTCTTCGGCCTCTTCACGATTCCAAGCCTCATGGCCCCGAGCGAGGCGCTGAAGAAAATCTTCGCCGCCATCCATTATTGGCAGAGCTGGACGATCCTGGGCCTCGTCGCCCTTCACGCCAGTGCCGCCCTTCGCCATCATTTTCTCTTACGGAACGACGTGCTCCAGCGCATGTTGCCCATCGTCCCACGCCGCAGGAGAACCCGATGATGCGGCTCGCACTCGCCGCGTGCGCCCTCGCGCTGGCCTTAAGCGCCGCCGCCGCGCGGGCCGACTCGATGGCCTGGAACATCGAGGAGGACAGCCGGCTCGGCTTCATCGCGCGCCAGTTGGGCGCCCCGGTAGAAGCCCTCTTCGGGAGCTTCGAGGCGGAGATCGTCTTCGCCCCCGACGCCCTCGGTGAAAGCCGCATCGCGATCACGATCGAGATGGCGAGCGTCGACAGCCGGAACCGCGAGCGCGACGACGTCATCCGCTCGGCCGCGCTCTTCGATACGGCCAACTGGCCCACGGCGTCCTTCGAAGCGGAGCGTTTCGAGGCCACGGGCGAGGACCTTTACGAGGCCCACGGGCGCTTGACCCTCAAGGGCGTCACCCGCGCGGTCGTGCTGCCCTTCAGCCTCACCATCGCGCCCGATCCGCAAACGCCTGAACGCTTGCGGGCGCAAGCCGCGGGCGAGCTCACGATCCAGCGGCTCGACTACGGCATCGGCCAGGGTCTCTGGCAGGACACCTCCGTGGTCGCCGACGAGATCGTGATCTTCATCGAGATCAGCGCGACGCGCCCGGCGAACTGAGCGCCGATCGAATCCTCCGTGCCACGCGCTCAGGCCCGCAGGCGCCGGTTCTCGGGATCGTAGGCGGGCCGGGTGAGGGGCTCGGCCGCGCGGCGCTCGCCCAGGATCTCGACCTCGAGCCCCGTCGCGGCGAGCGCAGCCTCCAGATAGGCGAAGGCGAGGCTTCGGCCCACCCGGTGCCCATAGGCGCCCGAGGTGGTGATCCCGACGATGCGCCCGCTCGCGTAGACGGGCTCGTTTCCGACCGCGTCCGCGTCCCCCGCATCGAGAGCCAGACAGGCGAGCGCGAAGCGGGGTGCCGCGTCCTTTTGTGCGAGAAGTGCCTCCTTGCCGATAAACCCCGGCTTCTCCCAATCGACGAAGCGCTCCATGCCCGCCTCGATCAAGGTGACCTCGGTGGTGAGCTCCGCGCCCCAGGCCCGGTAGGCTTTCTCCATGCGAAGGGCGTTCATCGCATGGGTGCCGAACTCGACGAGGCCGAGGCCTTCGCCCGCCGCCATGAGCGCATCGTAAAGCGCCGCCTGGCGTTCGATCGGGTGATGCAATTCCCAGCCGAGCTCGCCGACATAGGAGACGCGAAGCGCGCGCACCGAAATGCCGGCAATGTCGATCTCTCGCGCGCTGAGCCAGGGGAACGCTTCGTTCCCGAGATCGGCATCGCTGAGACCACCGAGCAGGTCGCGCGCGCGCGGCCCTGTGACGAGCAACGCACCGTAGGCTTCGCTCGCGTTTCGGATCTCGACCCGCTCGCCCGCCAGGCGATGCTCGACGAGCCAGTCGTGATCGTGCCGCTGGGCCACGGCCGCCGAGAGCAGGTAGTAACGCTTGTCTCGAAGCCTCGTGATCGTCGTTTCGCATTCGATGCCGGCTTTTTCCGTGAGCATGTGGCTGAGAACGATGCCGCCGTCCCTCTTCGGCAGGCGGTTGGCGGTGAGGCGATCGAGAAGGCGCGCGGCATCGGGCCCCGTGACCTCGTATTTCGCGAAGGAGGTGAGATCGCAAAGCCCGGCGCGCTCGGCGACGGCCCGGCATTCGGCCCCCACCGCGTCGAACCAGGGCGCGCGGCGGAAGCTCTCGACGTCCTCGGGCGTCTGGCCCTCGCGCGCGAACCATTTGGGCCGCTCCCAGCCGAAGGCATCGCCGAACACGGCGCCCCGACCCTTAAGCCGCTCATAGAGTGGGGTGGTGCGCGCGGGGCGGCCCGCGGGGCGCGTCTCGCCGGGGAAGAAGATCTGGTAGGTGCTCTCGTAATCCTCGCGCGCCTTGGCGACGGAATAATCGCCCGTGGCGAACGCGCCGAAACGGCGGCTATCGAAGGCCTGCATCGCGATCTCGGCCTGGCCATGCACCATCCATTGGGCGAGGTACTTGCCCGCGCCGCCGGCCTGGCTGATCCCGAAGGAGCTTCCGCAGCACATCCAGAAGTTTCGCAAGCCCGCCGCGGGCCCGAGCAGGAAGGCGCCGTCGGGGGTGTGGGTGATGGGCCCGTTCACGATCCGCTTGATGCCCGCCGTTTGAAGAACGGGCATGCGCGCCATCGCCTTCTCGAGATTGTCCGTGATGCGATCGAGCTCAGGCGGAAGCAGCTCCATGTCGAAATCCTCCGGCATGCCCTCGACGGCCCAGGGCGCGGAGCCCGCGCGCTCGTAGACGCCGATGAGGCCCGCCTTCTGCTCCTGGCGGAGGTAGCAGGAGGCGACGGGATCGCGCACGACCGGGATCTCGCCGTCGCTGAATTCCGGAATCGGCTCGGTCACGAGATACTGATGCTCCATGTTCACGATCGGCACTGCGAGCCCCACCATCGCGCCGATCTCGGGTCCGTAAGAGCCCGCCGCGTTCACCACATGCTCGGCGCGGACCGTTCCCTTATCGCTCACGACCTCCCAGCCGCCGTCGGCAATCGCCGAGATTGCGCTGACGCGGGTATGCCGATGGATCGTCGCGCCCGCATCGCGCGCCGCCTTCGCCATGGCGCTCACCACGCCGGCCGGATCGACATGGCCGTCCTCGGGCGTGTGGGCGCCGGCGAGCACGTCGCCAAGCTCGAGGAAGGGGTGGAGCTCCTTGATCGCTTGCGGCCCGACGATCTCGAAGGGAATATCGAGGAGACGCGCGATCCCCTCGACCTGCTTGAACCAATCGAGCTCGTCGCCGTTGGTCGCGAGCCGGATGCTGCCCGGGCCGTGCCAGCCCACGGCCTGGCCGGTTTCGGCCTCGAGGCCTTGATAGAGGCTTATGCTGTACTGGTGGATCTTCGCGAGGTTGTAGCTACCGACGAAATGGGGCACCTGGCCGGCCGCGTGCCAGGTGGAGCCCGAAGTGAGCTCGCCCTTCTCCAAGAGCAGGAGGTCGCTCCAGCCCTCCTTCGCGAGATGGTAGAGAAGGCTCGTGCCGAAGATCCCGCCGCCCACGATGACCACGCGGGCCTCGCTTTTCATGCAAACGCCTCCATTCCCTTCGCCATCCGAGGGCCGCGAGCGGCGCGATGCTACGGGATTATCCTTGACCGCGCCATCCGCTCGGCCGAGAAGGGAACATGACCCCTTCACGGACCGGTGGAGAGCGACGCCGTTGATACCGGCTCGCCGTGATGATCGGCCGGGCGCACCTGACGGCACCGACGATGACGCCCTGAAGGCCATCGATGGTGAGGCGAGCGAATGACGCGGGCCCGCCGATGAGTCGGGTCCGGCCATGAGTAAAGAGGGCGCCATGGCGCGTTCGACCGTTGGTTCCGCGATGAGGCGCCTTCTCCTCGGCCTGATCTTGAGCGCAGGCTTCGCGGCCCAAGCCCGGGCCGACTTCGACGCCGGCACGGCCGCTTACGAACGCGCCGACTATGCGGCGGCGCTGGAAGAATGGCGCCCGCTCGCCCAAGCGGGGGATGCGGAGGCGCAATTCGCGATGGGCCTCCTCTATGTCGAGGGTAGCGGGGTCGAGCAGGACGACGCCGAGGCGCTCGTCTGGTTCCGCCGCGCGGCCGAGCAGGGCCACGCCTCTTCCCAGTTCGCGCTCGGCCAAGCCTGCCGCTACGCGCCCGAGATCGCCTGCGAGGGGGCAGAGACGATGGCGTGGTACCGCCGGGCCGCCGAGCAGGGACTCCCCGAGGCGCAATACGCGCTCGCCGGCGCCTACGCCGCGAGCCTCTTTTCCGGAGAGGTGGAGGTCACGGAGGCGCGCCGCGAGATCGAAAGCTGGCTCGCGCGCGCCGCGGCCCAAGGCATGCTCGAGGCGCAGGTCTCGCTCGCCGAATGGTACCTGATCCCCGAAGGCGCACCCAACGCGCGCGAAGCCTATTTCTGGCTGACGGTCGCGGCAGGGCGCCTGCCGCCGGGCCCGTCGCGCGATAACCTCCTCGCCCGGCGCCGCTGGGCGGGCGAGCAGATGACGGGAGAGGAGATCCAGGCGGCCGAGCGGCGCGCGCAGAACTGGCAGCCGGCGCCCGAGTGAGTCTCACCTTTTCGGGGCTCGCGATCCCTGGGCCTTCCGCGCGGCTTTGAATCGGTTTCCATGCCCCACTAGGACCGCGACGGTCTAGGACCGCGACGGTTGGAGCAAAATGGGCGGCACGCTTGCGTGCCGCCTTTTCTTTTGGCCGCCCGCGCGATCCGAGCGCGCGACTCCCGATCCGCGCCTCCGGTTGACGGGTGGGCGGCCAAGGCCCTACCCTCGATCTCCGTTCGCACGCATGATGTAGGGAGAAGGACGATGCTTAAGGTCGTGGAGGAGTGGTTCGAAAGCCAAACGCTCGAGGACGGCGTCACTCTCTTTGGCGAGCCTTACGTCGATCCCTGGCTGCAACCCAACAGCTGGCACGTTCGCGGACGCGATCGCGACCTGCTGATCGACTCAGGCATGGGGATCATGAGCCTCAAGGACGCGCTCGGCGCGCTCCTCGACAAGCCCATCCTCGCGGTCGCGTCGCACAGCCACTTCGATCATATCGGCTCGCATCACGAATTTTCCGAGCGCGCCTGTCACCCAGCGGAAGCCGACATCATGACGAAGCCGACCGATCAAAACACGGTCGCCGACGTCTATATGAACGAGTCGATGATCACCGCCTTGCCCCATCCCGGCTACGACGTTCGGGAGTACGGCATCCGCCCGGCGCCGCCCACGCAACTTCTCGAAGACGGCAACCTCCTCGACCTCGGCGACCGGGTCTTCAAGGTGCTCCACCTGCCCGGGCATTCGCCCGGAAGCATCGGCCTGTGGGAAGAGGAGACGGGCATTCTGTTCTCGGGCGATGCGATCTATGAGGGCGAATTTCTTGACCAGCTCTACCATTCCGACGTCGAGGCCTATATCGAGACCATGCATCATCTGCGCGAGCTCCCGGTTCGCGTCGTGCATTGCGGCCATTACGGCAGCCTCGGGCGCGAGCGGATGATCGAGCTCATCGACGGCTATATCGCCAGCAAGAAGGCCCCCCTTTGCCCGGCGGAAGTGCTCGGCTCTTCTTAAGCCCTGAACCCGCGGACACGCCCCCCGCAAGCGATCCAGTCGCCATATCGGGCCGAGTGATCGCAATCACCGGGGCCGAGCCATGACGGACTTCACAGAGCTCACGCCGGAAGAGCAGAACGAGCGCCTCAGGGTTCTGGCCTTCAAGGCCCTCGCGCGCTACGGCCACGCCGGCGATGTCGAGCTATCGTTGCTCGAACACAGAGAAAACGCCGTTTACAAGGTGGTCATCGGCGCGACGGGCGAGCGCTTCGCCTTGCGGGTTCATCGCCACGGCTATCACACGGAAAACGCCATCCGTTCCGAGCTCAAATGGATGAGCGCCTTGACCAAGGCCGGTGTGCTCTGTCCGGCGGCCGTGCCCGCGTTGGATGGTGATCTCATCCAGGTCGTCGAGGTGCCGGAGGTTCCCCAGCCGAGGGTGTGCGATCTTTTTCATTGGATCGAGGGTTCGCCGCCGAAGGACGATGACATCGTCGTCTCCTTCAGGACGCTGGGCGAGCTCAGCGCGCGCATTCATCTCCAGGCGACGAACTGGCCGCGGCCCGATGGCTTCGAGCGTCACACCTGGGACGAAATGGGCCTGCTTGGCGAGAACGCCCTTTGGGGACGCTTCACGGATCTCGAGGCGCTCTCGGGCGAGCAACGCGCGCTCCTGATTCGGGCACGGGATCGCGCGCTCGAGCGCTTGATCCGGTTCGGCAAGACACCCGACCGGTATGGCCTTATCCACGCGGATCTCATGCCCGAGAACATCCTGATCGACGGCGACGAGGTCCGCGTGATCGATTTCGACGACAGCGGTTTCGGCTGGCACCTTTATGATCTCGCGACGGCGCTCTACTTCCATCTGGAGGCGGATTACCTCGAGGCCATCCGGGAAAGCTGGCTATCGGGCTATGGCGCGGTGACGCCTCTTCCCGAGCGCCATATCGAGGAAATCGACACCCTGGTGCTGGCGCGCGCGCTCGTCTGTCTCGGCTGGGTCCACACCCGCCGCGAGACCCGGAACGCGATCGAGCTCACGGACTGGCTCATCGATCTGGCCTGCGAGGTGGCCTTATCGTTCCTCGCCAAGGACTAGAGCGATATCCATTCACATGGAATCACTCTAGATTTATATCGCTCACGCCGGTGCGCCTTTGGCGCACGGCTCCGCGCGGGCGGCGCATAAGCGCCGGACCGCCGTCGCGGCCTGAAACCGTTTCAAAGTGAGCGGAAACGGCTCTAGCCGCGCCCTTACCGTGTCCCCGAATTGGCCCTGGCCGACGGCGCGGCCGGACCACGGCCTTCGTCGCGCCGCTTAGACGGTTTCGAGCACCGGTCCCTTCTCTTCCACAGCCGCCTCGACTTCCACGACCGGACGCTTGTCGCCCAGCTTCGGATAGGTCTCGCCGCCCCACATCTGACGCTCGCGGATCCAAGGCAAGGGATACTGCGGATGCGGCGAGTCGAACTCGCGCGCGAGCCGATGGCCGTCGAAGATCGCGTTCAGGCATTGCCGCGGCGCATGGCAGTCGCCGATCCGGTAGACCGCCTGCACGCCGTTTTTCGCCCACTCGGACTTCCGGGCCTTGAGCGCCTTGTAGAGTTCCGAGTTGGATCTCCGCATGGTGACCAGGATCACCGAATCGCACTCCAACTCCACCATGTCCGTGCTTTGCCGGCGGGCGAAGCCGCCCTTGACGGGAGCGGTCAGATCGGCGCTGTGGCGATAGAGGTAGAACATCCGGAACTTGCCGGGCTCGATCGAGTGTCCCCAGTGGTTCACGTACTGCGCGATCTTCTTCTCATACATCATCCGCTTGTTGTTCTGCATCTCAAGGGTGAAGGCGCAGTACGCGGCAACCTCGGACAGGTTGGTGACGATGGTCACATCCTTGCCCCGATCGACCATGAGCTCGGCCATGGAGATCCCGGTGAAGTGGCCCTCGCCGTCGAGCACCACCACGCGCTGGCCCGCCTCCTTGCCGGCCATGACCTGCTCCGGCGTCAGGCAATGGGGCAGGGAGGCATCGGCCCCGGCGATCGGTTCGTGGGTCTCGGGGCCAACGCCGCCCGTCACCCAGTGGGCGCCGGTGGCGATCACCACCTTGTCGGCGCCGTAATTCAGCACGTCGTCCGCCGTCATCTTCCCGACGCCCAGATGCACCTCGACGTTCTTGAGCTTCTTGAGCTGAATCTCGCGATAGGCGATGACGCGCGCCCATTCCTCGCACCGGGGATAACGGGAGACGTTCTTCCAATGGCCGCCGAGTTCGGTCTCGGCGTCGCGCAGATGCACGTCGTAGCCGCGCATCCCGAGCACCCGGGCGCACTCCATGCCGGCGGGGCCGCCACCGATCACGAGAACCGAGCATGGGTCTTTCGTCGTCTCGAATTTCTCCGGATGCCAGCCGCGGCGATATTCCTCCATCACCGTGGCGTTCTGGGTGCAAGCTATGTGGCCGACCTGGTTGAACTTCGAGACGCACATGTTGCAGCCGATGCACTCGCGGATGTCATCGACCCGGCCTTCGTCGATCTTCTTGGGTATGAACGGATCGGCGATCG
>JAPUJA010000303.1 GCA_027296525.1 Pseudomonadota bacterium
CGAGAGGATATCGATCATGGGGAGCGCGTAGGCCGCCGTCTTGCCCGTGCCCGTCTGCGCCCGGCCGACCAGGTCGCGGCCCTGGAGGATCACGGGGATCGCCTTTCGCTGGATCGGGGTCGGCTCGGCGAAGCCCATATCGGTGACGGCCTGGAGCACCGCGGAGCTTAGCCCGAGCGCGTCAAAGCCCGCCTCGGGCTCGCTCGCCGGGGCTGCCGGCTTCGCTTCGAGCGCCTTGTCCGTCATCGACTCAGAGGATGTTGCAGCGGCTTCTCGCGCGCGCCGGTGGCCCGCCCGCTGCCAGGTAATTCATGTCTCTCATGTAGGCGCGAATGCCAGCGGGTCAAGCGCGGCGGCGCGGTTTCAGACATCGAGGTCGGTCACGAACTTGGCGTTTTCCTGAATGAAGGCGAAGCGGAGCTCGGGCTTGCGCCCCATGAGCCGTTCGACCTGCTGCGCCGTCCGCTTGCCCGCTTTGGGGCCGATGGCGACGCGCAAGAGCGCGCGGTGCTCAGGGCTCATCGTCGTCTCGCGCAGCTGGGCCGGGCGCATTTCACCAAGGCCCTTGAAACGGCTGATCTCGACGTTGCGCTTGCCCTTGAAGAGCGTCTTCAAGAGCTCATCCCGGTCGGCGTCGTCGTGCGCGTAGCGCATGACCCCGCCCTGGCTCAAACGATAGAGCGGTGGCTGGGCCAGGTAGAGATGACCATTTTTCACGAGGTCCGGCATCTCACGATAAAAGAAGGTCATAAGCAAGGCCGCGATATGAGCGCCGTCGACATCCGCATCGGTCATGATGATGACCCGCTCGTAGCGCAGATCGTCGTCGCTATAGCTGCTCTGCGTCCCGCAACCGAGCGCCTGTACGAGATCGGCGAGCTCCTGATTGCCGTGCAGCTTCTCCGCGCTCGCGCTCATCACGTTGAGGATCTTGCCGCGAAGCGGAAGCACAGCCTGCGTCTGCCGGTCGCGCGCCTGCTTGGCGGAACCGCCCGCCGAGTCCCCTTCCACCAGGAAGATCTCGGTATCGTCGCGCCCTTCCCGGGTGCAGTCCGCGAGCTTTCCAGGCAGCCTGAGCTTGCGGGTCGCCTTCTTGCGCGAAATCTCCTTTTCCTGGCGGCGCCTGAGCCGCTCCTCGGCGCGCTCGATCATGCCCGCGAGCAGCCGGTTCGCGGCCTCCGGGTCGGCGCTCAGCCAGTGATCGAAGTGATCGCGGATACTGGCATCGACGAGCTTGGTGACCTCGGGGTTGGACAGGCGCTCCTTGGTCTGGCCCTGAAACTGGGGGTTTGGGATGAACAGGGAGAGGAGAGCGGCGGTGCCGCCCATGACGTCATCGGGCGCGATCTGGGAGGCCTGCCGGTTTCCGACGAGCTCGCCATAGGCCTTGAGCGCCTTGGCGAGGCCCGAGCGCAAGCCCGCCTCGTGGCTGCCGCCCTGGATCGTCGGCACGGTGTTGCAGTGCGAGGCAAGAAAGCCTTCGCCCTCGGCCGGAAAGGCGATCGCCCATTCCACGCGCCCGGCGTCCTTCGGAAACTTCACCTCGCCGGTGAACGGGGTCTCGGTGAGCGCTTCTCGCCCGTCCAGCTTCGCGGCGAGATAATCGGCAAGCCCCCCCGGGAAATGGAACCGGTCCTCCTGCGGCACCGTTCCGTTGCGTTTGGCGAGCTTGGGGTCGCACTTCCAGCGGATCTCGATCCCGCGGAAGAGATAGGCCTTGTCGCGCGCCATCTCGTGGAGCCAGGCGGGGCGAAACCCGACCTTGGGCCCGAAAATCTTCGGATCGGGGTGGCAAACGATCCGGGTGCCGCGCCGGTTCGAGGCCTTACCGATCACCTTGAGCTTGCCGGTGGGCTCGCCGCGCCGGTACTCCTGCGCCCAGACCTTGCGATCGCGCGCGACCTCGACGCGCAGCCATTCCGAGAGGGCATTCACCACCGAGAGGCCCACGCCGTGGACCCCGCCCGCGGTGGTGTACACCTTGCCGCCGAACTTGCCGCCCGAATGGAGCGTGGTGAGAATGATCTCGAGCGCCGGCTTGTTATCGTATTTCGGATGCGGGTCGACGGGGATCCCCCGCCCGTTGTCGGTGACCGCCACCGAGCCGTCACCGTTCATCTCGAGCTCGATCCAGCTCGCGTGACCGGCGAGGGCCTCATCCATCGCGTTGTCCAGGAGCTCCGCCACCAGATGGTGGAGGCCACGGGCGTCCGTTCCGCCGATATACATGCCGGGCCGGCGCCGGACGGGCTCGAGCCCCTCGAGGACCTCGATGTCCTTGGCGGAATAGCCTTTTTTCCCGCGGGCGGGCTGTTCGAAGAGATCTTGCAATGGCGAACCCTCGTCCTGGAGAGCAGTAAAGCAGAGATGTTTTACCAACCGGTTTTCTGCAATGGCCTATATAAAGGGTCCATTCCCTGAAATACACCTATATATAGTGCCCGACTCGTGACGGCCCCTCCTTCGCGCCTCGCTCCCTCAAGGAATGGGGCCCCTTCGCGATCGCCCGCCCGGCAGCGCCCGCCGCTTGTTGCGCCGGGCGCGCCATGATAGAGGGGCGGCCCCCTCCGCCGATGATGGCTAAATTCAGAACCCATGACAGAAGCCGATCGTCCGAGCGCAACGAGCGCGTCCAAAATCACCGGGACACCCAACCTTCGGTCGATCGTCTATCTGTTCATGGGCGGCGTCCTTTTCGGTCTCTTCTTCTCGCTGATGCGCATGGCCACGACCGAAGGCGTGCCCTTTCTCGCCTTCGTCTTCTGGTTCGCCTTTGGCGGAGCCATGCTCACCCTCTCCTACACTTTCCTGCGGGGCAAACCGCCGAAATGGACGCGGCGGCACGTGCGCTCCTATCTCGCGATAGCATCCACCTGGCTCTTGGCTCCATTTACCGTCTGGGCCTTCGTCGCGCCGAAGCTACCCGCCGGCATCACCGGCTTGTCGATTTCACTCGCGCCGCCGCTGACCCTGCTTTTCGCACTGGTCTTGAAGATCGAGCGTTTCAACCTTTGGCGGCTCGCCGGGATGTTGCTGGCTGCCGCCGGCATCCTCCTGATCGTCATCCCGGAAAGCAGCCTTCCCGCGCGGGAGATGGCGCCCTGGGTCTTGCTCACCTTGGCGGCCCCCATCATCGGCGCGATCGGCAATATTTGGGTGGCCACCCTTTGGCCACCGGGCAGCACCTCCGAACAGTTTGCAGCCGGCGGCTTGATCGTCGGCTCGCTCTTGCTCCTCCCCGTCGCCGTCGGCGCTCACGGACTCTGGCTGTTCGACGGACCGTTCGGCAACGGACATATCGCGTTGCTCGGCTCGATGGTTATCATCGCGATCCTTTGGTGCCTGGCGATGGAAATCGTCCGCTTGTCGGGTTCGGTTTTCATGAGTCTGTTCGATTACGCGGGTACGCTGGCCGGTGTCGGATGGGGCATGCTCATCTTCGGCGAACGCCACAGCCTCTGGATCTGGGCGGCGATCCTGTTGCTGCTGACGGGCATCTACTTCGTCAACAAGACGAGCAAGGCGGTGCGCAAAGCATCCGCCTCAAGCCATTAATGTCGCGCGAGTCGCCCGTCGCTCAACGACACCCAACGGCGCAACCGGGGCTTAAACGCGTCCCTTCCCGTTGGGATTGGCGATCGTGCCCATGACGTCCATGGCGAGGCGCACGGCGACGCGCGCCGCGTTGTTGGCCGGGTCGTAAACCGGGCTGCATTCCGTGATCACATAGGCGTCGATCCCTTGGCGCGCGAAGGTCCGCACGAACTTGATCATCTCGCGCGGCGTCATGCCTCCCGTCTCGGGCGTGGTCACGCCGGGAACGAAGCCCTGATCCATGCAGTCGAGATCGGTATGCAGCACGACCTTCTCGACCCCCTTCGTCCAGCAATGCTTGATGACCTTTTTCGCGATGGCCTCGACGCCCTGCTCCTCGATGTCCCAGATCGTGAACATGAGGATACCGTACTCCTCGACGAACTCGCGCTCCTGGGGCGGGTTGAGGGCGCCGTTCATGCCGAGAAGCGCAATGCTCTTGCAGTTCGGAAGCTCGGCGGTGCGGCTTACCGGGCAAGCGTGATTGAGGATCTCGCCGCCCACGTCCCGCGCGGTGTCCATGTGGGAGTCGAAATGGATATAGGCAAAACCGCCCTTCTTGCAGGTCCTCGAGAAGGGCGGTGACCGGAATTGGGCAGGAATCGTCGCCGCCGAAGACGAAGGGAATCGCGCCGGCCTCGACGATGTTCGTGATGCACTCCTCCGCGCGGTCGAAGGTCCGGCGCGCGTTGCCCGGGATGATCTGCACGTCGCCGCAGTCGGCCAAATTGAGCGCGTCGAACAGGTCGACCTGAAACTCGCCGTGATGGCTGATGTAGCGATCCGTCGCGCTGCGGATCGCGCGCGGGCCCATCGAGGTGCCGGGGCGGCAGGTGTTCGTGTGCTCCCAGGGGAGTCCCAGCACCGCCGCCTTGACCTTCTTCGCGACGAGCTCCTTGGTCACGGGCGGAACGACGTCGGCCTTGAGGAAGGACGGGATTCCCGAAATCAGATGGGTCGGAAAGTCGTCTTGTCCTTGCCGTTTCCCGTAAATCAGATAGCTGTCATGGGCCATTTTGGATAGCACTCCTTTCTGTTGGAAACCGTGTTGCCGATATGCCTGAGAAGCTCAGCCCGTATGCCGGCGCTATGGAACGCGTTCGCGGCGCGCGAGATGAAGACCCGGTTGAAACCTTCAACGGCGAGGCAGCGTGAGCGGTTTTCGCCGGCTGATGGTAAACAGAATCGCGATGAGCACAACGCTCATCGAGATGCCGAAGACGACACTGCCCGCGGCGTTCAGCTCGGGGTTCTGTCCCGACCGAAGCATTTCAAAGAGCATCACGGGAAGCGTGACGTCGAAGCGCGTGAGCAGGAAGGCGATGATGAACTCGTCCCACGAGAGCGTGAACGAGAGACAAAAGGCCGCGAACAGCGACGGCCTCAGGATCGGCACGGTGATCAGCCACAAGGCCTGGAAATCGCTCGCGCCCAGGTCGTGGGCCGCGCGCTCGATGTTGCGCTGATGCTCGCCTAAGGCGGCGAGCACGATTCCGAAGCAAAGCGGCAGGTTGATCACGACATGGCCCGCGCCCACGGCCCAGAGCGACTTGGGCACGCCCATGACGTGAAAGCTGATCAAGAGCCCCATCCCGATGATGAGGTAGGAAACCGTGATCGGCGCCATGACCGCGTACCGCATGGCCCCATCCCAACGGCTCGGGTTGCGCGCGATGCTGTAGGCCGCGAGGAAGCCGAGGGTGGTGGCGACAAGAGACGACAGGCTGGCCACGATGACCGAATTGATCAGGGCCTCGACCAGGCGCTCGTTGCTGAACAGGCGTTCGTACCACTGCAGGCTCGGCCCCTTGAAGGGCGGCAGCGGAATGCTGCTCGAGGTAAACGAGAAGAGCACCAGGATGCCGACGGGCAGGAAGATGAAGGCGAAGCCCATCACCAAATAGATCCAGCCCGGCAATTGACGCAGGAGCGCCATGGCCTACACCCGATCCATCCGGAGCCATCGCGCGAACAGGAAATAGGCGATCGTCACGGTGATCATCAGCATGAGGCTCATGGCCGAGGCCATCGGCAGATCGTTCGCCCTCTGAATCTGCAGTATGATCGCTTGAGGCAACAGCATTTCGTTGCTGCCGCCCAGGATCTGCGGCGTGATGAAGTCGCCCATGGTGATCACGAAGGTGATGAACGCGCCGATCGCGATGCCCGGGATACTGAGCGGAAGCGTGATCCGTAAGAAGACCTGAATCTTGGATGCCCCGAGATCGGCCGCGGCCAAACGATAGGATTTGCTGATCTGAACCAGATTCGCGTAGATCGTGAGCGTCAGCAGCATCGTGAAGAAATGGGTGAAGCCGAGCACGGTGGCGCCCCGCGTGTAGCCCAGCTGAACGGGATCGTCGATGACACCGATGCCAAGTAGAACGGTATTGAGCACGCCGGTCTCGCTAAGGATGACCGACCAGGCGTAGGAACGCACCAGATAGGACGTCCAAAAAGGCAAAATGCACAGGACGAGCAGGAACTTCTGCCAGCGCTGGGGCACTTGGTAAGCGAGCACATAGGCCAGCGGATAGGCGAGCACGACGCTGATGCCCGCCGTAATGAGCGACACCTCGATCGAATTGAACAGGCCTTCGAGCAGATAGCTCTTGCTGAAGAACTTCGCGTAATTCGCGAAGTCCCACGTCGCCTCCAGCTTGCCGGAAACCCGGTCCCAGAAGCTGACGACCACCATGAAGACGATCGGAGCGGCGAAGATGATCGCCGTCCAGACGAGCGTCGGTACGACCGCCCATCGGGAGAGGTTGATGTGCCTTCCCGATGGGCGTTCGGCCGCACGAGCCTTTACGATCGGCGCGGACCGGTCGATCACTCGATCGGATTCAGCCATTCACGTCGTCAGGCGATCAGGCCTGCAGGAACTCCGTCCACAGATCGAGCATCGCCTCATCGAGATCTTCCCCACCGATGGTCGAGGCATAGGACCGCGCCAAGAACTCTTGCTGCTGGTCCCAGCGCAAGATGGTCTTCTCCTGGTCCGACATCGGGGTATCGATTATCACGGGTAAGCCCCAAAAGCACTCGGACGTCGCCAAGTAGCGCTGGCCATCGGGACTCAGGGTGTGGTCGATGAAGTCCCAACAGAAATCCTTCTTCTCCGAGTCGCTGAAGATGCAGAGGCTCTCGTTCCAGAGCAGCCCGCCCTCGTCGAAGATCGTCCAGTCGAGCCAGTCGATTTCCGCCATGTCGAGGGCCACCGACCACTCGGAACCGGCGATGATCATATCCACGGACTCTGTGTAGAGCGCGTTCAACACCGTCAAAATATCGCCGACGACCTGGGCGTTGGCCTTCAATTCGAGCAGCGGCTCGCGGATCGTCGACTCCAGATTCGCGACCGTGATGTCCTGCGGGCGCAAGTCCCTGGAGATCCCGACGAGCTGAATGACGGGGAAGTAGTAGTCGTAGACGGCAATCCGGTTCTTGTACTTCGGGTTGTACATGATCTCGGCCGTCTTCGCGTCCTCAGGATCGACCTTGTTCTTGTTGTAGGCCACGCCGTAATAGCCGAACTTGTCCGGCACGCCCCAGAGCTTGCCGTCGGTGTAAGAGTGAGGCTGTTCGCGAAGGCCCGGGAAGTACTTGTCCCACGGCACCCGGTCGTCATCGAGCGCATCGATGATGCCCAAGCGTGAGACCATCGGGGTGTCCTGGAAGTCGAGACAGAAGAGGTCCCAGTCTCCCGGCGACGACTGTTCCTTGACCGCGAGGGCGCTGCCGGTGCCCTCATAGGTCTTCACATCCACGGTAACGCCGGTCGCGTCCTGGAAGGTCCCGATCAGGCGTGAATCCGCGTGATCGCACCAGGTGAGGAAACTCATGGAGTCCGCCGCCCAGCCGGGCTTCGGAGCCACTAGGCCCGCCGTCGCCGCACCCGCCGCGGCCACCGCGGAGCCTTTGAGGAAGCGCCGGCGCGTCAGCTCCGGCACGCTTTTGTCGTAAGGGGCGAATGGACCGCCCATGCGTCGTTTCATGGCTGTCTCTCCCTATCCCGCATCGGTCGGGGCGCGACCGATCGTAGATTGTCTATCGACGTTACCGCCGATTTCCCTTTGCTGCACTTGCAATTAGGGAATTTAGCACAGCTGATATGTCAAGGAAACACCCGCGCGCCAAACCCGATCCCGGTGAAAAAGCCTGGATTTCCAACGACAAACGGCGTCAGCGGCGGACGCCTTCGCGCTTTCGTTCGCCAACGCCCCCGGGCAAGGCCGAAACCCCGTTCTTCGCCGCGACGCCCGGCTGCGCGAGCTTAAGCCCTGCACGCCTCGGCCTCATACAGGGCGAAGACGACCGGGTGCGTGCCTGCTCGCGCCCTCTCGCCGATGGCCGAGAATGCCGGATAACGTCGCCCTCAGCAGGATCGGAATGCGGGGCGCTCGCCACCCTGTTCAACGAGCGATTTCGGGTTCGCTCCTCCGGCGCCGCAGGCCGAAAAGCGCGGCGAGGGTGACGACCCCGATCGAGATCGCGAAGAGCACGGACCCCGCCGCGTTGAGCTCGGGCGTCATACCGCCTCTGAGGATCTCATAAATCATCACCGGCAGCGTCACTTCGAAGCGACTCAGCAGGAAGGCGATGATGAACTCGTCCCAGGAAAGGGTGGCCGAGATGCAGAAGGCCGCGAAAAGCGTCGGCCATATCATCGGGATCGTCACGAAGAGGAGCGCCTTGAGATCGCTGGCGCCAAGATCGAGGGCGGCGCGCTCGATATTCCTTTGATGCTCGCCGAGTTGGGACAAGGCGATGGCAAAGCAGAGCGGCAGATTGATGATCAGGTGGCCTAT
>JAPUJA010000304.1 GCA_027296525.1 Pseudomonadota bacterium
ACCCCCGGCACCTTGATCGCCGCCACCGTCACCGAGGTGACCGCGTCGTAGGTCACCTGGACGAACCCGGTCGCGTCGTTGAAGGCTTCCGCGAACGGCCCGATCCAGCGCTCCCCGGAGGCCGGCACGGAGACCTGCGGGTTCGTCTTGGTGAGCGCCCCGAAGCCCGCCACGGTGACCGAGCTGTCCTGGACCGTGACCGTCGCGGTGTGCGCGGAGGCGTCCCCGTTCTTCACCACGAGAAAGGTGCGCCCGTCCGAATCGCATCCGGGAGCTCCGCAAGCGACGCGGCTTCACCCTCGAGCAGCTGGCCCGACTCGCCAACACCACGAACCAGCAGATCCATCGCCTGGAAAAGGGCCAGCGGCGGCTGACCACCGAATGGATGGAGCGCCTCGCCCGGGCGCTCGGCTGCCGGGTGACCGACCTCCTGATCGAGACCGAGGCGCCCAGGGTCGCCGTCGTCGGCTATATCGGCGCGGGCGATGAGGTCTATCCGATCGACGACCACATCCCAGGCGCCGGCCTCGACGACATCGAGCCCCCGCCCGGCGAGGCGGGCAACATCGTCGCGGTCATCGTGCGCGGGGCCTCGATGTATCCGAGCTACAATGACGGGGACATCATCTTCTACCGGCGCGAGGACGCGACGCCCGAAGACACCTTCATCGGGCGCGAGTGCGTCGTGCGGCTCACCGACGGCCGGATGCTGCTCAAGCGGATCATCCACGGCACCCGGCGAGGACGCTACGTCCTCGTCTCCCACAACGCGCCCGAGATCACCGACGTCGAGATCGACTGGGCCGCCCCGGTCCGCTGGGTCAAACGCCGCTGATCGGGCCTTCTCGCCCGTCTTCCCGCCGAGCCTCCCCGTATTTCCACCGAAAGAACGAACCTAGCCCCGACGACTGGCCTTGGTTCGATCGCTTGAAAACTAAATTCCACCAAAATAGAAAATCCTCTTGACAAATATCCACCAATATGGTTATTAGCCTTCTGGTGATGGAAACGGGTTTCGAGCCGAAAAGGCAGGGGCCTGAAATGATCCGGGCGCGGCCGACGCTCGAAAGGCCGCATCGGGCCGCCTCTCCTCCTCATCGAGGGCGGCCGCCGGATCCGAAGTGGAGGCGTTGGCGGAAATCGACGCGGCTATACCCTGTGACGACACCGGCTGGACGGCGGCCGCGGAATCGTTCGAGCTCTCGGCCCGCCGCCGCTGGCGGCGTGAAATCCGCCAAGCGGCACGTCTCTACAAGCGCCAGCGCGACCTGCCGCGTGACTTCGGCATCGAGGAGCAGGCGGGGTTAGAGGAGCCTCGGCAGACGCGACGCCTGGTGCGCCTGATCGGGCACCGCATCCATGTCTTCGTCCGCAAGGGCTATCGCTACGAGCCCTGGGTCACGCGTCACATGGCGTTGAAACGGCTGCGCATCGCACTCGCCGGCGAGCTCGCGCGCCTCAGGGCGTTCGAGCCCATGAAGGAGGCGGCGGAATGAGCCGGGCCGATTTCCGGCGCCGCCTCGCTTGGCCTCAGCGCCGGTCCGGGCAAGACGAAGCGCCCGACCCCATGGCTCGGCTGCGAAACGCCATCGATGGTTTGGAGCGGATCTTTCAGGAGAGCGCGCGCGTCTTCAACGAAGGCCATGCGTCCGGCGCGGTCCGCTCCCTACCGCTCCGCGAGTTTCCTGAGAGCGTCCAAGCCAACGGGCGCGCCCGCGAACTCGTCCGCCGCGTCGATCAGGCAGCCCCACATATAGGACGCCGAGGCCGAATCGGTAAGCAGGGTATAGGAGAGCGTTTCGCCCAAATCCGCCCGGATCACGATCCCGTTGAGGCGTGCGATCGAGGTCTGTGCGACGAGCCGGTTGGCAAACTTTTCGGGCCGGAGATCCACGCCGCAGAGCTTGGCGAACATCGCGCCCGCGAATCGCCCGGTAACACCAAAACAACAATTGGTGTCGGCGCGGGGAACCGGGTAGGTGCCCTCCCCCGCCGCCATGTTCCAGGCCGCCATGAGTTTCTCGAGAATGGCGCTCGCACCAGAAAGGTCTCCCAGAATGAGAACCTCGCCGGGCGAAAGCCGCGCGATCAATGAGCCGTCGGTCTGAGGGTAGGCGCGGTTGCTCTCGTCATCCACCTCGACGCCTTCTTCCCGCAGCCACTCGCTCGTGCGCCAGCCCTTGAAGCCGCCGCGGCGAAGCGCCGAGAGGTCGCAGAGCCCGAGCGTCCGGGCCTGTTCCGTCTCGGCCGCGACCTCCCGCCCACAGGAGATCGCCGCGGCCGAGCCGTTGACCTCGGCGAACTCGGCGCCGAGCGCCTCGAGCTCCCGGTAGACGGGGCTTCGACGCCGAAAGTCCGTTGGCGCGACGGCCATCGCTCAGAGCTCCTGGCGCGCGCCGTCGGGGTCGTAAAACGGCAGCTTCACCACACGTCCTTTGACGATGCGCCCCTTCTCGATCTTGATCTCGAACAGCTGGCCGGGCTCCGCCTGATCGGGCGCGACATAGGCAAGCCCGATCGTCTTTCCAAGTGTCGGCGAATGGCCGATCGACGTCACCCGCCCCACGATCTCCTCGCCGCGCACGGTGAGGTGGCATTCGAGCGGTGCGGGCTCTTTCTCATTTGCCAGCTCGAAGCCGATGAGCTTGCGTTTCAACGGCTTCGCCGCCTGGATATCGACCGATTGCCGGCCGACATAGAAAGGCTTCTTCTTGGCGATCGCCCAGGTCATGTCAGCCTCCTGCGGCGTCGTCAGCCCGTCGGTGTCCTGGCTGATGATGATGTGGCCCTTCTCGAGCCTGAGAAGACGCTGGGCCTCGATCCCGAAGGGCATAATGCCGAATTCCGCGCCCGCCTCGAAGAGCGCATCCCACAACGCTTCGCCCTCGCCCGAGGGAACATGAATCTCATAGCCCAGCTCGCCCACGAAGCCGATCCTGAGCAGGCGCGCGGGGATATCCGCGATATGCCCTTCGCGCACATCCATGTAGGGATAGGCCTCTTTCGAGAGGTCGATGTCGCCGCATACCTTCGCCAAGACCTCTCGTGATTTGGGCCCGGCGATGTTTAGCGCGGCGTGGGAAGCCGTCACGTTGATCACATTGACCTTGAGCCGCCACTGCGCGTTGTACCAGAGCATCGTCTGATAGACCGCATCGGCGCCTGACGTCGTCGCCGTCACATAATAGTGATCCTTGTGAAAGCGCGCGGTCACGCCGTCGTCGGCCACGACGCCGCCGAGATCCGTCATCATCACATAACGCGACCGGCCGATCGGCTGCTTGAGATAGGCGAAGGTGTACATGCGGTTCATGAACTCGGCCGCATCCGGGCCCTGCACCTCGAGCCCGCCCAGCGTCGAAACGTCGATCACGCCGACATTGTTGCGCACGTTGAGGACCTCTTTACGGATATTCTCCGTGCGCGTCGCCGGCGGGCCGTAATATTCGGGCCGAAGCCACGGACCGGCAACCATCATCTTGGCGCCCCGCTCGATATGGCGGTGGTGAATCGCGGTGGTCCGCACGGGCTCGAAGATCCGTCCCGCGAGATGGCCGATCTTGATCTGCGAAATCGGCCAGCGAAGCGTGGTGATGGCGGCCTCATCGAGCAGGGCGCCCCGGCCCCGGGCATTGAGCCGCGCCGCCGGAAGATGCGAGTGCCGCCCCTGCGACGGTCCCATGCCGAGGGTCGAAAAACGCTTTTGCAGCTCGATATGCTCGTAGCCTTCGGCGATGGCGTTGAGGACATCCTTCACCTCGAGGTCCTCATCGAAATCGACGAAGTCCTTCCCTCCCGGATGCGGAAAGATGGGCCAGGGGTAATCGGGAGCGGGAGCCTTGCGGTCCGCTTTTTCGATGGGCTTTCGTCCCGCCTCGAGCCCGATCGCCTTGGCCGCTTTCCAGCCGGCCACGCTCCCTTCTTCGATCACGGCGTCGAGCGCGAAGCTTCCATTCACCGAACCGGCCGCGACCACGCTCTCGGGCAAATCATCGACGCGGAAGATCGCGCCCTCGGGGTCGTAACGCGCTCTACCGCCCGCCTGAGTGAGCAACGACATCTGCGGATGGTATCCCCCCACCATCGCGATCAGGTCGCAGTTGAACCGATCGGTCTCCGCCGTCGAGCGGCCTTCCTCGGTGATCTTGGCGATCCGCGCGCCCGAGACGTTCTTTCCCTGAGGGCCCGGGACGGCCTCCCGGATCGTCGCGTTGACCAGGATGGGGACATGCCGGTGGGTGAGCGCTCGGGTGCGCTCCGTCTCGGGCGGGTCGGCCCTCAGATCGACGACGCAGGCGACCTCGACGCCCGCCTCCAGCAAATCGAGAGCCACGCCATAGCCATCGTCGGCGGCGGTCGCGACGACGGCGCGCTCACCGGGTTTCACGCCGTAGAGCTTGATCAACCGCTGGGCGGCCGACCCGAACATCACGCCCGGCAGGTCGTTGTTGCGAAAGACGATCGCCTGCTCATACGAACCCGTCGCGACGACGGCTCCCTTGGTGCGAAGCTTGTAGAGACGATTGCCACGAACGAGCGGGAACCAGTTGTCGATGAACCACCCCTGACAGAAGGTCGAGGTCATGACGCGGATGTTTGCTTGCGCCTCGACCTCGGCGACGAGTTTTTCCCGCATCTTCGCCGCTCGCCCCTCCTCTGCGCCGAAGCGGGCGTAGTTCAGCGAGCCGCCGAGCACTGGGTTCTCATCCACGAGCACGACCTCGGCGCCGGCTTTCGCCGCGCGAAGCGCCGCAGAGAGACCGGCCGGCCCCCCGCCGACGACGATCAAATCGTGGAACAGATATTCCTTGTCGAAATAGCCCTGGGGCGTTTCCAGGTCGACCCTCCCAAGCCCAGCGAGGTTTCGGATGAGCCGCTCCCAATAGGGCCAAAGGAACTTGGGCGAGTAAAACGCCTTGTAATAGAACCCGACCGGCAAGAAACGTCCGAGCCGGCCGAGGAGCGCGGCCCAATCCCGCTCGAGGCTGCCGACGTAGTTTTGGGCCCGGACCTCGAGTCCGGCCGAAACTACGACCTTTTCGGCCCGAGCGTTGACCATGTAGCCGGCCGTGACCAGCGTGTTCGCGTCGTGGCCCGCCATGCTCAGGATTCCCCGTGGGCGGTGATACTTGAACGAGCGGGAGAGCGTCCTGACGCCATGGGCGGCCAGCGCGCTGGCCACCGTATCGCCCGCAAAGGCCGCGTATCGAACTCCTTCGAACCTGAAGTCGACGGGCGTCTCCCGGTCGATCAGGAGCCCCGCCGGGCCCGGCAGACGGTAGGCACCGCTCACCTCAACCGTCTCCCCTCTCGGGTGGCGGGGCGAAATCGACGCGCTCCTTGAAGAGCTCCTTGGCGTCGTAGGTCCGGATGATCTCTTCCGTCACCGTGTTCCTCTCCGCGATAAACCAATAGGCGGTGGGCGCGTGATACCACCATTCCCGCACGACCCCCGCCGCGTTTTCCTCGAAAAACACGTAATCGGCCCATTCCGCGTCCGAGCCGCGATCGGGATGGGCCTTGACCTCACCGCCATAGATGAATTCCGATATGTTTCGCGGCCCGTTCAAGGGGCAGACCATGATCTTCATCGTTGCTCCCTCAATGACCCACCGACGCGGCGCCTTTTTCGCCCACCAGATCGAATTCGTCGAAGCGCGAAAGCCGGAAGGGGTGAAGAATCTCAGGCACCTTTCCCGTCGCCACGAGCTCGGCCATGCGCTTTCCGACGACGGGGGTTGCCTTGAACCCCCAGGTGCCCCAGCCGGAATCGATGTAGTAGTTCTCAAGCGGGGTCTCGCCCATGATCGGCGAGAAGTCCGGAGTCATATCGGTAACGCCGGCCCAATGGCGCATGAGCGACACCTCCGAAAGGAACGGGAAGAGCT
>JAPUJA010000305.1 GCA_027296525.1 Pseudomonadota bacterium
CACCGGACGCGACGCCCGCGGGCGTGCCGCCTGCGGGCGTGCCGCCTGCGGGCGCGCCGCCTGCGGGCGCGCCGCCTGCGGGCGCGCCGCCTGCGGGCGCGTCGGAAGGTTTCGTCGATTGGTTCGCGGTCGAGCGCACCGAAGGACGCGAACGCGACGTCGGCATGCATCGCCACCATCTCGATCCCATGGTGCCGTTCGCCCAGTTCGTCCTGAGGCGCGCCCACGGGGTGCTCGTCACCTCGGCGACGCTCAAGGACGGCACGGGCGATGCCGAGCAAGATTGGGCGGCGGCGGAAGCGCGCACGGGCGCGCGCTATTTGGCGAAGCCCGCGATCCGTGCGGAAGTCCTATCGCCCTTCGATTACCCACGCCAAACACGGGTCTTCGTGGTGAGCGACATCAACAGGGACGATCCGGATCAAGTGGCGTCGGCCTACCGCGAACTCTTCCTCGCCTCGGGCGGCGGCGCGCTCGGGCTGTTCACGGCGATCAACCGGTTGCGCGCGATCCACGGGCGGATCGCCGAGCCGCTCGACGCCGCGGGGATCGCGCTTTTGGCCCAGCATGTCGACGGCCTGGACACCACGACGCTCGTGGAGATCTTCCGAAGCGAACGAAACGCCTGCCTGCTTGGGACCGACGCCGTGCGCGACGGGGTGGACGTGCCGGGCGCGAGCCTTCGACTCATCGTCTTCGATCGCGTCCCCTGGCCCCGGCCCGATATTCTTCACCGGGCGCGCAAGGCCGCCTTCGGGGGCGTGGCCTATGACGACATGCTCACCCGGCTCAAGCTCAAGCAGGCCTATGGTCGTCTGATCCGCCGCGCCGACGACGCCGGCGTGTTCGTCATGCTCGATCGCATGATGCCCTCGCGCCTCTTGGGCGCCTTCCCGGCGGACGTCGCCGTCGAGCGCGTCGGTCTCGCCCACGCCGTCGAGGGCGTCCGGGATTTTCTCGCGCGCTGAGGCTTGCGGGGCGGCCGATTATCACCTATCAGTTCGGCCCCGACCCCGTTTCGCCCCGACTCGCTGGTTGGAAGGCCCTCATGGCGGACAATAACGACGCGCCGATCAGCCCGCACACGGCGCTGATCTACACCATGGTGATGGTGTCGGCGGCCGATCGCGACATGACCGATGCGGAGCTGCGCACGATCGGCGAGGTCATTCGCGTCCTGCCCGTCTTCGAGGATTTCGACATGGATCGCTTGTCGGCCGCGGCCGGCGAATGCGCGGAGATCCTGAGTGTCGACGACGGGCTGGATCTGATCCTCGACATGATCCGCTTAGGTCTCCCTGAGAAGCTCCGGGAGACGGCCTATGCGCTCGCCTGCGAGGTCGCCGCCGCCGACCGCACGGTCGGCCAGGAGGAGCTCCGCTTGCTCGAGATGGTGCGCGACCGTCTGGAGGTCGACCCCCTCGCGGCCGCCGCGATCGAGCGCGCCGCGCGCGCCCGCCACGCCCGGCTGTAATCGCTTCGAGGAAAGGGCGGACGTGGCTTAGCTCACGAGCTCCCACGAGCCGTCGGGCTGATAGCAAGCGGTGCCGTAGACCTGCTCAACCTTGCCGCCCATCGTGGCCTCGGTGATGTATTCCCGGCAATAGCGACCGGAGGTATCGTCGTAGCTCTTGACCGGCGTGACCTGGTAGTCGGCGTTGGTGTCGGGATTGCGCCAGGTGACCGTCTGGTTGTCGGGCGCGCCCTCGAGGCTCCGGCTGACGCAGGCCTGATCGAGGCTGTCCATGGAATAGGCGATCTCGCTGCCGATGAAGGCGCCGAGCAGGGCGCCGGCGGCGGTCGCGGCGAGTTGGCCCGAGCCCTTTCCGATCTTCGAGCCGAGGAAGCCGCCGAGCGCGCCGCCTGCGGCGATGCCGGCGAGCTGCGAGCCGAGCAGGCCGCGGTCGCAATAGCCGGCACCGATGTCCGGGAAGCTGGCCATCGAATAGCCCTGTTTCGCACGCCAGCCGTGCGCCGGGGCCCAGGCGGGAGGATCGGCGAAACCGGGCATCGGCTGTCCGCCCAAGACGAAGGCGGCCGTCACGGCCAAGGCCGTGGCCCTGGAGATCGAACGTCGGATGAAGCTGAAACGGGTCATGATGAACTCCTGCACGCTTTTCACCGAATGCGCGCAATCCCTAATTCTAGAGGATCTGTATTATGCATTCAACAATATTAACATTTTCTGGACGCTCTCATTCAATATTTATAAGTATTTATGATAAATAATTTGAACATTTTCTTAACCATGTATTGTAAAAGGGCGCGCTTCTCTCAATAGAGCCGCGCGCCGTCGGGCACGGGCCTCTCGCAGGCGATGAGCACGACCCGGCCGTCCGCGTCGGGAAAGCCGAGCACGAGCACCTCGGAGACGAAGCGGCCGATCCGGCGCGCCGGCAGGTTGACCACCGCCGCGACCTGGCGGCCTCCTTCTCCTGGGGGCGCCGGCGGGGGCTCGGATCGGTCCCTCGGGAGCTCCGTTTAACGCTTTCTTTACGCGCTCGGCCGACACTCGCGGTAATGCGAAATTTCTTGAAAATTTTCGCGTGCCTCAGAGAGCCCTAGCGGATGGATCTCAGCAAGCTGCCGTTCTTTACGGCCGTGGCCGGGCGTTTGACCTGGCTCTCGGAGCGCCATCAGCTCCTGGCGTCCAATCTTGCGAACGCGGACACGCCGGGCTATCGGCCGAAGGATCTGAAGCCGGTCGGCTTCGCCGAGCTCATTCAGAAGGCGGTCGCGAGCCTTCGCATGAGGCGCACCGACGGCGCCCATATGGGTGCTGCCCAAGGGTCTGACCGGGCGTCCTTCAGAATCCAGCGCGATCAGGACGTCTTCGAGGTCTCGCCCGCGGGCAACGCGGTGGTTCTCGAAGAGCAGATGTTGAAGGCCGCGGACAACGCGATGCAGCATCAGCTCGTGACGAACCTTTACAGCAAGCAGATCAATCTCATTCGCATCGCGATCGGCCGCGGTCGTTAGTCTTTAGGGGAATCACATGGATCTAACCAAGGCCATGGCGGTATCCGCCTCGGGTCTCAGGGTTCAAGGGGACCGGATGCGAGTGATCGCCGAGAACATCGCCAATTCGGACTCGACCGCGCCCGGGGACGGAGAGCCCTACAGGCGCAAGGTCGTCACCTTCAAGAACGAGCTCGATCGCGAGCTCGGCGTCGAGCTCGTCGCCGTCGACCGCTACCTGATCGACGCTTCGCCGTTCGGGAAGAAGTACGATCCGGGCCATCCCTACGCCGACGGCGACGGTTTCGTGCGCACCTCGAACGTGGAAGGGTTGATCGAGGTGATGGACATGCGCGAGGCGCAGAGAACCTACGAGGCCAATCTCAACATGATCAGCGTGACCAAGCAGATGTTGCAGGCGACCATCAACCTGCTGAAGAACTAAAGGGAACGCTGACGACAACCTCCCGGCGGGTTCCGCCGATTCGAGGGGGAGAAGAGCATGGACGTAAAGATAACGGGCGCCGCGGCGGCCTACAGCCAGGCCGTCGGCCGGGCCAAGCAGATAACGCAGACTCCAGACGCGGAGCCGGGTTCCAAGAGCGGTTTCTCGAGCCTGCTGCAATCGACGCTCTCGAACGCGGTCAACGCGGCGGGCGCGGCCGAGCAGGCGAGCATGCAGGCCCTCGTCGCGCCGACCGACGTGAGCCAGGTGGTCATGGCGGTGACCAACGCCGAGGTGACCTTGGAGACCGTCGTCGCCGTGCGCGACCGGGTCATCCAAGCCTATCAAGACATCCTGAAAATGCCGATCTAGCGGCTTCATGGAAGCCGCCGAAGCTCTCGATATCGGACGCGAGGCGATCTTCACGCTTCTGAAGCTCGCCGCGCCCCTCATGCTCGTCGCGCTGGTCGTCGGTCTGACGGTCGCTCTGTTTCAGACCCTCACCCAAATCCAGGAGATGACGCTCACCTTCGTGCCGAAGATCCTTGCGATCTTCCTCGCCTTCGTATTGTTGATGCCGTTCATCTCCCAGACGATGTTCAGCTTCGCCGAGAGCTTGTATATGCGGATCGGCCAGCCGGGCTGAGTCGATGAGCTTCGAGGGGCTTCTCTCCGAGGAGGTTTTCGGCTTCCTTCTCGTCTTCGCGCGCTTGGGCTCCGGCATCATGCTGCTGCCGGGTTTCGGCGAGGTCTATGTCGCCCCGCGCATCCGACTCTTCCTCGCGTTTGCCATCACCATCGCGGTGACGCCCGTCGTCACCGGGATCTTGCCGTCGATGCCCGAGGGCACTTTCGAAATGGCGGCGGTCGTGGTCGGCGAGGTGATCATCGGCCTCTTTCTCGGCGCCTCGGTGCGTCTGCTTGCGAGCGCCCTCCACATCGCCGGCATGTTCATCTCGATCCAAAGCGCGCTCGCCGCCGGTCAGTTCTTCGATCCGAACCAAGGCCAAGCCGGCTCGCTGCCCGGCATTTTCCTCAGCATGTTCGGCATCTTGCTGATCTTCGTCACGGGCCTGCACCAGCCGATGCTTTGGGCGCTCAGGGACAGCTACACGGTGTTCCCGCCGGGGCTCGCCCTGCCGACGGAGGATTTCGCCCAGCTCGCGGTCGACATAATCTCCGGCGCGTTCCTCATCGCCTTTCAGATCGCCGCCCCCATCATGGTCACCTCGATGCTCTTCTATGTGAGCATCGGTCTCATCGCGCGCCTCATCCCGCAGATTCAGGTCTTCTTCATCGGGCTGCCGATCCAGATCGCGCTCGCGCTCTTCGTTCTCATGACCGTGCTCGGCGTGGTCATGATGTGGTACCTCGAATATTTCGAGGCCGGCCTCGTTCCTTTCATGAGCACGGAGTGAGCCATGGCCGAGGAACAAGACCAGGCACAGAAGACAGAAGAACCAACACTTAAGAAACTCGAGGACGCGCGCAAGAAGGGTGAGGTCCCGACATCACGCGAGGTCAATCACTGGATCATGATCGTGACGGGCGCGATCATCGTGATCGCGCTCGCCCCCGGTTTCATGGGCGAAATCTTCCGGCTGCTCAGGCCCTTCATCGCTCGACCTCATCTCATGACGCTCGGGCCGGGCCCGGACGGCCCGGACATCGTCGGTGTCATTGGCCCGCTCGCCGGCGCCCTCGCCGCTCCGATCATCCTGCTCGTCTTCGCCGCGCTCGCCACCGGGCTCGTTCAGAACGGCTTCATGATCACCGGCGAGAAGGTGATGCCCAAGCTCGACAAGATCTCGCCGATCAAAGGGATGAAGCGGATGTTTTCCCTGAATTCGGTCGTCGAGCTCGCCAAGGCGGTGGCCAAGCTCGCCGTCGTCGCCACGGTGGCGGCGCTGCTGATCAGCTCCGAGCGGGAGCGCCTGACCCAGATCCCGACGATGGCGCCGGGCGATCTGATGAAGCTGATCCACGACCTCGTCACCTACCTTCTCATCGGCATCATCGCGGTCGTGACGCTGATCGCCGGCATCGACCTCATCTACCAGAAAGCCCAATTCACGAAGAAGATGCGCATGAGCCGTCAGGAGGTCCGGGACGAGCTCAAGCAGACCGAGGGCGATCCCCATGTCAAGGCGCGGCTCAAGCAGCTCCGTACCGAGCGCGCCCGGCGCCGCATGATGGCGGCCGTGCCGGAGGCCGACGTCGTGATCACCAACCCGACCCATTACGCGGTCGCGCTGCAATACAACGACATGAGCATGGAGGCGCCGCGGCTTCTGGCCAAGGGCGCCGACGCGGTGGCCGCACGCATCCGCGAGGTAGCGGAGGCGAACGACATCCCGATCGTCGCGAACCCGCCGCTCGCCCAGGCGCTGTTCACGAGCGTCGAGATCGACGCGGAGGTTCCTTTCGAGCACTACAAGGCGGTGGCCGAGGTCATCGGCTATGTCTGGCGCCTCAAAGGCAAGAGGCCCGATCGCCCGGCGCGGGCGTGACGGCGTTGATTCTCTTGTGATAGAATCGTCCAGGTCGTGAGCGATCTCCAGGGGGGCGCGCGCATCGGTGCCAAACGAGACCACGAGTCCACGGACGGCCATCGGGACCACCAGGATTAGCGAGTTCAGCCGCGCGATTACACCGAACATGGCGCTCTGGGGCGCCGCCGCCGGGCTTGGGCTCGGGCTGGCGCTCATGGCCGTGGCCTTGGGTGTCGAGAGCGCGCGCCTGCTCGCGTGGCCCGGGCTCGCCCTCGTCGCCGCGGCGGGCTTGAGCGGCGGCGCGATCGCGCTTCGCGAACTCAGCGCCCGCGGGCCGAACAAGCTGCTGCTCGGGGCCGCGCTCGCCACCGACCGGAATGCCAGTTTCATCACCGAGCCGAGCGGGCGCGTGATTTACGCCAACCGGGCGCTCGAAGCGCTCGTCCCGGGCCTCGCCCGGGGCGAGAGTCCGCTCGACCGGCTTTGGCCCGCCGAGAGCGGCGAAGGGAGCGAGGCCGACCGCCTGCGCGCGGCGACCCGGCGGGGCGAGGCGGTCGAAGCGGAGCTTGCGCTCTCGCCGGGCGGCGAAAATGCCGAGTGGATGAGCCTGAGCGCGGCGCCGCTCGCCGGCGCCCCGGGGCATCTTCTCTGGCGCCTGGCCGATATCACGGAACGGCGCGCCTATGAGCGCGCGCTTCGCGATGAGCGGGCCTGGTACGCGGGGCTCCTCGATACCTTGCCGGTCGGCTTCTACGCCAGCGACTTCGAGGGCCGTTTTCTGTTCGTGAACGCGGCGCTCGGATCGGCCTTGGGCGCGCGTCCCGGGGAACTCGTCGAGAGCCGGCGGGGGTTCGGCGACTTCCGGCTCGACGAGCAGGCGCCCGCCGCCGAGCTCACCGACGGCGAGGACGAGGTTCGGCTGCACG
Source organism: Pseudomonadota bacterium (assembly GCA_027296525.1). GTDB lineage: Bacteria > Pseudomonadota > Alphaproteobacteria > UBA828 > JAPUJA01 > JAPUJA01. Next base: position 6,822 of record JAPUJA010000305.1, read on the forward strand.
GGCCGGGCGAGGCCACTTGGCGCGCGCGCGTCACCCGCCGCGTCCTGCGCGACGGCGAGGGCACGCTCAAGGGCTCCGTCGCGCTGGTGGAGAATATAGGCGGCGCGCTCGCGCTCGGCGGGCTGGGGCAGCGCTTCCTCGAGCTCTTCGGCGACGCCCCGATCGGCGTCGCGCTGCTCAATCGCGAAGGCAAGGTCATGAAGACCAACGCGGCGTTCGGGCGCATGACCCCGGCGGCGCCCGAGAGCGCTTCGCTCGAGGCGTTCCTGGAGGGCGGCGAGGCCGACGAGGTCCGTCGGAGAGTCGACCGGCTGATCGCGGGCGAGTCCGTGGCCATGCCGATCGAGGTGCGCGTGCCGGGCTCCGAGGGGGAGAAGATGCTTTCGCTCTATATCACCCGCCTCGAGGAGCATACCGGCGAGCCTGAGGGACTTCTCGTGCACATGATCGACAACACCGATCAGAAGAAGCTCGAGATCCAGTTCGCCCAGGCGCAGAAGATGCAGGCGGTGGGCCAGCTCGCCGGCGGCATCGCCCACGACTTCAACAACCTGCTGACCGCGATCCTCGGCTTCTGCGACCTGCTGCTGATCCGCCATCAGGCGGGCGATCAATCCTTCTCGGACATCATGCAGGTCAAGCAGAACGCGATGCGCGCGACCAACCTCGTGCGCCAGCTCCTCGCCTTCTCCCGCCAGCAGACGCTGAAGCCCAAGGTGACCGACATCACCGACGTGCTGGCCGAGCTTTCCCACCTGCTGCGCCGGCTGATCGGCGAGAACATCGAGTTCAACCTCATCCACGAGCGCGACCTCTGGCTCATCAAGGTGGATCAGGGGCCGCTCGAGCAGGTCGTCATCAATCTCGCGGTGAACGCCCGCGACGCGATGCAGGAGGGCGGCACGCTCACCGTGCAGACGCGCAACGTCGTCGGAGACGACTGGGACGGGCCCGGCCAGGATCTGCTGCGCGGGCGCGAATTCGTGCTCGTCGAGGTGAGCGATACGGGCGTCGGGATTCCGACCGCCGATGTCGACAAGATCTTCGAGCCCTTCTTCACCACGAAGGATGTGGGGAAGGGCACGGGCCTCGGGCTCTCCACCGTCTACGGCATCGTCAAGCAGTTCAAAGGCTATGTCTTCGTGAAGAGCGCGCCGGCCGCGGGCACGAGCTTCTATGTCTTCTTGCCGCGCCACGAGCCCGACGCCAAGGAGGAAGCCGCGCTCATGAGGGTGGTCGAGGAATCGCCGCGCGCGGCCCCGCCCCGGGACCTCACCGGCAAGGAGACCGTGCTTCTCGTCGAGGACGAGGAGGCCGTGCGTATCTTCGGCGCCCGGGCGCTCCGCAACAAGGGCTACACGGTGCTCGAGGCCGACAGCGGCGATTCGGCGCTCGAGCTCATCGATTCCTATGGCGAGCCCATCGACATCGTGGTCACCGACGTCGTCATGCCGCGCATGGACGGGCGCACCCTGGTTCAGAAGCTGCGCGCCCGGGACGACGACGTGAAGGTGATCTTCATCTCGGGCTACGCCGAGGAGGCCTTCCGCTCCGACCTCGCGGCTGAGGGCACGATCAACTTCCTGCCCAAGCCCTTCTCGATCCGCCAGCTCGCCTCCAAGGTCAAGGAAGTGCTCTCGGGCGACGCCGCCTAAGGCAGGGCGTCACCTTCAGGTGCGTTACCTTCAGGCCCGCCGGGCCCTCAAGACCCGCCGGCGCCTGCCGGACCGACGGTGATAGGCTCCAATGGGGGGGCGAACAGGAGCGTGATGGAGTGAGGGTGATGAAACCCGACGTCACCGGCTTCTTCGACGAAACCACCGGCACGATCAGCCATGTCGTCGCGGCCCCCGATGGGGCCGTGGCGATCATCGATTCGGTGCTCGACTACGATCCAATCTCGGCCCGCACGAGCACCCAATCGGCGGACAAGCTGATCGCGTTCGTGCGGGGGCGAGGTCTGACCGTCGAATGGATCCTTGAGACCCACGCCCACGCCGATCACTTAAGCGCGGCGGGCTATCTCAAGGACGAGCTCGGCGGGCGCGTCGCGATCGGCGAGCGCATCACCGAGGTGCAGGCGACCTTCAAGAAGCTCTTCAACATCGAGGACGGCTTCGCGGCGAACGGGTCTGAGTTCGACCATCTCTTCGGCGACGGCGAGCCCTTCCGGATCGGCGCGCTCGAGGCCCGGGCGATGTCGACCCCGGGCCACACGCCGGCCTGTGCCACCTATATCGTGGGCGATGCCGCCTTCGTCGGCGACACCATTTTCATGCCCGACTTCGGCAGCGCGCGCACCGACTTTCCCGGCGGCGACGCCGCCACCCTCTACCGCTCGATCATGCGCATCCTGTCGCTGCCGCCCGAGACGCGCTTGTTCATGTGTCACGACTACCCGCCCGGCGGGCGCGCCCCCGCCTGGGAGAGCACGGTCGCCGAAGAGCGCGCCCGGAACAAGCACGTCCATGACGGCGTCGGCGAGGCGGCCTTCGTCGAGACCCGCAAGGCACGCGACGCCGGGCTCGAGCTCCCCCGGCTGATCCTGCCTTCGGTGCAGGTCAACATCCGCGCCGGCCGCCTCCCGCCGCCCGAGGCCAACGGGCTTTCCTATCTCAAGGGTCCGGTGAACGTGCTCTAGGCACTGGGAGAGCCGGGAGCCCGCGCGGGCCATCACGGGCCATCCCCAGCATCCATGGGTGAGTGGGATATATGCGCTCGCTTTCACCCGGAACGTCCCTCGAACATTTCCCGAATAATCACGTCATTGCATATGGTTAATAAATTGCTTGCAAACTGGAACAAATCGGGTACAATGGGGCTTCGTTCACACCCGCTTCGTTGAAACCCGCCTTGGCTTGTGGAATAAATTGGGAGGATCGAGAGAATGGCTGACAGTCCGCTTCGGCTGGTCGGGAAACAGGACATGGACAAGCAAAAGGCGCTCGACGCCGCGATCGCTCAGATCGAGCGCAACTTCGGCAAGGGCGCGGTCATGAAGCTCGGCCAGCGGGACATCGCGGTCGAGATCGAGGCCATCCCGACCGGCTCCTTGAGCCTCGACATCGCGCTCGGCGTGGGCGGCGTGCCGCGCGGGCGGGTGGTCGAGATCTACGGGCCCGAAAGCTCCGGCAAGACGACGCTCGCGCTCTCGGTCATCGCCGAGGCCCAGAAGCTGGGCGGCACCTGCGCCTTCGTCGATGCCGAGCACGCGCTCGATCCAGGCTATGCGGGTAAGCTCGGGCTCGATGTCGAGAACCTGCTCATCTCCCAGCCCGACACCGGCGAGCAGGCGCTCGAGATCACCGACACCCTGGTCCGCTCGCTGGCCGTCGACATGGTGGTGATCGACAGTGTCGCCGCTCTGGTGCCGCGCGCCGAGCTGGAAGGCGAGATGGGCGATTCCCACATGGGCCTCCAGGCGCGCCTCA
>JAPUJA010000306.1 GCA_027296525.1 Pseudomonadota bacterium
ACCGCGCGATGTACGCCAACAAGCACCGCGACGAAGCGGTCTTGCGTCCCGTGTTCAAACGGGCGGACGTCGCTTAAGCGCCAACTCCGAAAGGAAACCCGGTCAGGTCAAAGGGCCGCCGTCGAGACACTTCAGAACGGCTCGGACGGCTCGCCTGACGCCTCATAGGAGGCGAGATCGACAGAGCGGGGAGGCTCGGAGGCAGGCGCCGGCGCGCGATGCGTTATTTCCAGCGCGACGGCATCGCGCTCTGCCCCCGCGAGGCCGGCGATATCACCCGCCTCGAGCGCTTCCGCGAGCTCGGCCCATGGGGCGGATCGTCTTCGCGGGCGATTATCTGATCAACAGCACCTGATCAACAGCACGATGGGCCGGACCCATTTCTCGGGCCTCAAGGTCTCGGGCCTCAAGGCGGCCGAGCCGATCCTGAACCCGTCCGAAGCGCTCCCGGGCTTGGGCGCCCTCGGGAGGGGCGCCCCCGGGAGGGGCCTCGCCAAGGGAGGGGCCTCTCTCCAGCCGAGATGGGCCCTCGGGAGGCCTCTTCGAAGTCGCCGAATCGGGTCCTTCCAGTCGCCCAAAGCAGACATCAAATACTGGCTCGGATTTTATCGGAGCCCGAGAATAATCATCCGAGACCGCCGTGGTCCTGCGGGCTGAATTGCCGGACCCTGAACTATTCCCTGCATCATCGGGCCTCGCTTCCCCTATATGAGTGGCTTTCTAAAATAAATTTCCCGGGAAAAGTGCTCACGATTATTAAGATTTTGGCAATGAAGTTTGATTACTTAGAGCATCCGGCAGAAGAGCATTTGAGTCACTGTCGAATCGCCATATCCTTAAGGAGAGAATCATGGCTTCAACTGCAAGGACGAGGCGCAAGTCATCGTCCGCAACCCGTGCGGCGAAGTCGCGGAAATCCTCCGCGTCGCGACGCACCTCGACGGCGCGCAAGCCCGCCAAGAGGCGGACGGCCCGCAAGTCGACCGCTCGCAAGACGACCGCGCGTAAGCCCGCCAAGAGGCGGACGGCCCGTAAATCGACCGCCCGCAAGACGACCGCCCGCAGGCGGATCGTCAAGAAGGCTTCGGCCAAGAAGCGGACGGCCCGCAAGTCGACCGCCCGCAAGCGGACCGTCAAGAAGGCCTCGACCAAGAAGCGGACGGCCCGCAAGTCGGCCGCCCGCAAGTCCATGTCCCGGAAAATCTCCTCGAAGAAGAAGACGATGAAGCGGGCGCCCAAGAAGAGGGCCGTTCGCAAGTCCTCCCGTTCGAAGAAGGTCGTTTCGCTGAAGGCCTACAAGAGAAAATCCATGCGCTCCGGCGCGAAGAGAATGCGGCGCGCCGCCTAAGGCTCGCGCCCGCAACACCGCAGTCCCGGGCGGGGCGTCCGACGCTCCACCCGGTTTCTTGAAACGGGCGGGCCGGCATCCCCGGCTCGCCCGTTCATTTCCCGCCTTACCGGATTCCCCCATCGCCCGCCAGGACCGGCGGCCCAGGATCGGTGACCATGAAGCGGCGGAAGCGCTTTACTTCCGCGCGCCGGGCTTGCAGAAAAGAATGGCGTCTCACGAAAGGCGCGATCTTGCCCGCCATGGGCTGTGAGCCAACAGGGAGAAAGACATGTCAGGAAAGATCGACGCGCGTCTGGCGGAACTCGGGATCACGCTTCCCGCGCCGGCCAAGCCGGTGGCGAATTACGTGCCCTTCGTCGTCTCGGGCGCCCATGTCTTCGTCTCAGGCCAGGTACCGATCGAAGGGGGCGTCGTCAAATACGCCGGAAGGGTGGGCGGCGAGCTCTCGGCGGAAGACGGCCAGGCCGCGGCGCGCATGGCCGCGATCAACCTCATGAGCCAGGTGCGGGAGGCCGCGGGCGGCGATCTCGATCGCGTGAAACGCTGCGTGCGGCTCGGCGTCTATGTCGCCTCGGCCGCGGACTTCACGGACCAGCCCCGGGTCGCGAACGGCGCCTCCGACGTGATGGTCGAGGTCTTCGGCGAGAAGGGCCGGCACGCGCGCACGGCGATCGCGACCAACGTCCTGCCGCTCAACTGCGCGGTCGAGGTGGACGGCATCTTCGAGCTCGCCTGAACCGCCATGAATGGCGGCGAGGCCCTCGTCGAGACGCTCATCGCCCAAGGCTACGATCTGGCCTTCGGCGTGCCGGGCGAGAGCTATCTCGCCGTGCTCGAGGCGATGCGCGCCGCATCCTTCCGCTTCATCGTCACCCGCCATGAATCGGGCGCGGCCTTCGCCGCCGACGCCGTGGGCAAGCTCACGCGCCGGCCCGGCCTCGCCTTCGTGACCCGCGGGCCGGGCGCCACCAACGCCGCGATCGGGGTTCACACGGCGGCGCAGGGCTCGACGCCGCTCGTCCTCTTCATCGGCCAGGCGCCGAGCCACCGGCTCGGGCGAGAGGCCTTTCAGGAGATCGACTATGGCGCCATGTTCGACACGATCGCCAAACAGGTGATCGAGCCCCGCGAGCCCGGCGAGGTCGCCGCCGCCACCGGCCGCGCCCTCGAGGCCGCCCTTTCGGAGCGTCCCGGGCCGGTTGTTCTGGTGCTGCCCGAGGACGTCACCATGGGCGATGCGGGCACGCCCGAAATCCCGGCTTCCAAGGAGCTAACGCCGCTTGCGCCGCCGCCGGATGCGATCGGGCGGGCGGGCAAGCGCATCGAGGCGGCCCGGCGCCCGATCGTGATCGCGGGCGGCATGATCTCCCATGAGGGGGCCCACGGGGCGCTGATCGACTTCGCCGAGGCCTCGGGCGCCGTCGTGACGACGGCTTGGCGCCGCCAGGACGCGTTTCCGTGCGATCATCCGGCCTATGGCGGCCATCTCGGGATCGGGCGCGGCCGCCATCACCGCGCGCTCTTCGCCGAGTGCGACCTGGTGATCGCGGCGGGCACGCGCCTCGACGACATCACGACCGAAGAGGGCACGCTCATCCGGCCCGGCCTGGAGCTGATCCAGATCTATCCCGAGGCGGCCGTGCTCGCCCGAAGCCACGCCTCGATCCCGATCCGGGCCGCGGCGGGCGCCGCCTTGAAGGCGCTCACCGCCGCCCTCGAGCGCGAAGCCCCGCCGGAACGCATCGCCTGGCGCGATCAGGCCCACCGGGAGCAGTCGGCCTTCGCGCGGCCGGGCGAAGACCCCAAGCTCGCGCCCCTGGGGCGGGTGGCGATGGCGCGCGTGGTCGAGGCGGTGGCGGAGCGCGTCGGGCGGGACCACGTCATCGTGAACGATGCCGGCAACTTCGCGGGCTGGGTGCAGCGCTATTTTCCCTTCCGCGAGCCCTACAGCCAGCTCGCGCCGACCTCGGGCGCGATGGGCTATGCGGTGCCCGCGGCCTGCGCCGCCGCGCTCGCGCGCGCCGGAGCGACGGTCGTCGCCTTCGTCGGCGACGGCGGCTTCATGATGACCGGCCAGGAGCTCGCCACCGCCGCCGCCCATCGATTGGCGATCAAGATCATCCTCTGCGACAACGGCGCCCTCGGCACGATCCTCATGCACCAGCTCCGCCACTTCGGCGCGGATCACGACTTCGCCGTCGCCCTCGACAATCCCGATTTCGCAGGCCTCGCCCGCGCCTATGGCGCGCGCGGCTTCGCGGTCGAGGAGACCGAGCAATTCGCGCCCGCCTTCGAGGCGGCGCTCGACCATGACGGCCCGGCGCTCATCCAGCTCAAATTGGACGTGCG
>JAPUJA010000307.1 GCA_027296525.1 Pseudomonadota bacterium
CTCGCCGGAGTTCCACCCGAGATAGAGGTCCTCGCCCGAGCAGTCCTCGGGATGGTTCGGGGTGAAGCCCTCGGGATCGCCAGGACCGAAGGTCTTGCCGCAGACTAAGGAAGCGGCGCCGTAGATGGAGCCGGAACCGCCCATATCGTAATTGAGATAGACCGACGGTTTGACGTAGGCCTCCTGGTAGGTCACGTCATTGTCGCTCGTGTCGGCGTCGGCGGTGTCCAGAGTGCCGAGGCGACCGATGCCGAGGTTGTTGTTCCGCTGGGTGTTGTAGAAGAGGCCGGCCTCGGCGCCGGCGTCGATGGTGAGGCCATCCCATTCAAACACGTTGACCTGAGCCTCGGCCGTGGACGCGGCCGCCATGCCAAGTGCACAGGCCGTGCCCCCCAAGAGGCCCCATCGCAGTAAGCTTCGCGCTCTTGTCATAATGTCCCTCCGCGCTCCTGTTAACTCATAAGCCCTCTAGATAGCCCGCTTACCGGCTCTTACAGAAGACCCACACCAACCTCCCGCACCTGCGACGCACGGAGGTTTTGCGACCCTCTAGCACACCCCGGAAGATCGTACAAGGAATTACTCGCACGATCCGAATACCCTAAGCGCGGTTCTTCACCCTGCTTCTCCACAAACAGCGAAGCCCCGCTGATGTGCCTCGGGTAACTCACTTTAAGACGCGACAAACCCTCCCCGGGGATTACCAGAGTCTTGATTAAGATAATGTTAAAGGAAAAACGCAGGCGCTGTAAAGCCGAATTGCACCCCCCGCCCCATAATGCCGGATCCTCTGTTTGGAACGGGCCTGTTCCGGCCGCGGGCGGCGTCTTGCCGACGCCCTCCTTGCGGCCTTAAAAGGCCCGCTACGTGATCCAGCCCGAGAGTCGAAAATCAATTCGCATCAATTGGTTATGACCTTCGAAGCGGTCTCCTGGAGGGCCCGTCCCGTCCCTATCCGGCACTGCCCGGGGCGAGGGCGGCGAAGCATCGTCCGACATGAGTCCCGTGCGCGGCGCCTCGACAAGCGGCGGGCGAGATGCGTACCTTTAGAACCCAAGAAGCACCGCGAAGCCGCGGCCCGACGGCCGCGGCGGTGTCTCGAGCGCGCGGGCGAATCGCCGATTCCCCCTCGCGGCCCTCAAGCCACGGAGCCCCCTCCAAGACATGAACCGCCGCGAGCGCAGAGCCAAAAAGCAAAGAAATTCAGGGGCTAAGGTCGTTGGCGCCCGTCCGCGGCCGGTCCCGATCGGCGCCAGCGGCGCGCTCGCGCCGGCCGATCCGGATTCGCTTCAGCTCCAAGCCATTCAAGCCGCCCAAGCCGACGACCCGGGCCGGGCGGTCGAGCTCTTCCGAAGAGCGCTCGCGCTCAATCCGCGCTTGCCGGAAGCCCACTTCAATCTTGCACTGGCCTACACGGCGCTCGGCCGGCGCGACGAGGCGATCAGCCATTATCGAAAGGCGATCGAGCTCAAGCCCGGCTTCGCGGAAGCCCACAACAATCTCGGTCTCATTCTGCGCGAGCAAGGAAAGCTCGAGGAGGCGCTCAAGAGCTTCGCCCGCGCAATAGCCCTTCGCCCCGACTATTTCGGCGCGCACAACAATCTGGGCCTGGCCTTGAAAGGCCTCCATCGACTCGACGCGGCGATCGCGAGCTACCGACGCGCGATCGCGATCCGCCCCGACTTCGCCGACGCCCACAACAACCTTGGCGTCGCGCGCGTAGAACAAGACCGACCGGACGAGGCGGTCGCGAGCTACCGGCGCGCGCTGAAAATCCGACCGCGGTTCGCGGAAGCCGAAAACAATCTGGGCGGCGCGCTCACGAAACTCGGCGAGAACGATGCCGCAATCATCCACTACAGGAAGGCGCTCGCGCTCAAACCTGGCGACGCCGAGGCTCATCGAAACCTGGGCGTCGCCCTCGGGGGGCAAGGGAAACTCGATCAAGCCGCCGCCCAGTTCGAGAAAGCCATCACGCTCGATCCGGAATTCGCGAAGGCCTACCAGAGTCTCGCTATTTATAAGACCTTCACGGCCGGGGACGATCACCTCGAGCGGATGAAGGAACTCCTCCGGCGCGCCACGCTCAGCGACAAAGAGCGGACGGAACTCGGTTTCGCGATCGCGAAGGCGCTCGAGGATTGCGGCGAATATGACGAGGCCTTCGGCTATCTGGAGCACGCCAACCGGCTGAAACGCGCTTCGATCTCCCCCGACGTCACACGGGGTGAGGCATTGGCGGACGGGGTCGTCTCCGTCTTCGACGCCGACCTCATCGCCCGCAAACGGGGCGGCGGGTCGGCGTCCACCCTACCGATCTTCGTGATCGGCATGCCGCGCTCGGGCACCACCCTGGTCGAACAGATCCTTGCGAGTCACGGCGATGTCGCCGGCGGCGGCGAGCTTCGGGACATGCGCGAGGTCATCGGCGAGGCCGTACGCGAATCGGGTGAGGATTTTCCGGGCATCGCGCGCAGCCTCGATGCCGCGGACTTCGCGCGCTTGGGTGACGCCTATGTGGCAAGGCTCCAGCGGCGCGCGCCGGACGCGAGACGCATTACCGACAAGATGCTCTACAATTTCTTCCATGTTGGCCTGATCCACCTCACGCTGCCGCAAGCGAAGATCGTGCATTGCGTGCGCGATCCCGTGGACACCTGTGTTTCTTGTTTCGCAAAGCTGTTCGCCGGGGGGGTGGAGTTCTCGTACGACCTCGTCGAGCTCGGCCGCTACTATCGCCTCTACCGCCGGTTGATGGACCACTGGCGCGCCCTCCTGCCGGAGCGCATCCTCGACCTTCGTTACGAGGAACTGGTTTCGTATCAGGATAAGCAGACCCGCCGCCTCTTGGAACATCTCTAACTCCCCTGGGACGCCGCCTGCCTCACTTTCCACGAAACC
>JAPUJA010000308.1 GCA_027296525.1 Pseudomonadota bacterium
CCGCCGTCACCTGGTCGAAGGTGACGTAGTCGCCCATCGGCTCCGTCGGCCACAGATGGGTGATGCCGCCGGCCGCGTCGAACCACCCCTTGATGTTGTCGTAGGGATACATTTTCCGGACACCCTCGTCCAACATCGGCACCGCGCCTTGGACCGTCGTGCCGGTCGAATTGAGGTTCGCCGTATTGGCCTGGGCTTCCAGCGAAAGCGCGTGGTTCAGGGTCTCGTAGCAAAGATCCATGTGAGGCGCTTCCGGCACGATCGAGAGATTGTCGACGAAGACCAACGTGCCCTCTTCCGGAATCGTCCATTTGAGGTTCGTCGTTTCCGCGCCACCCCACACGCTCGTGGGCTCCCAAGCCGGGGCCATCACGATTTCGCCGTTGGCGAACAAGGTGCCGAGCTCGCCATAGCCGGGCGCGACGGTGAGCGCGTGTTCCTTCTTGATCTGGATGATGAGGTCGATCGTGGCGTCGAGCTCGTCTTCGGTGATGTGCCACGGGGTGCGCGTGTTCGCCGCGACCATCGCGAAGGGGATCATGATCGCGATCAGGTCGTGCACGAGCGCGACCTTGCCTTTGTATTCCGGCTTCATCATGTCACGCCAGGAAGTCGGCGGCTCCTTGATGACGTCGGCGTTGTACATCAGCGGGATCGAGCCCCAGACGAACGGGATCCCGTAGACCGCGTCGTCGAATTCAAGGGTCTCCATATGCTCAAACTCGGGAAAGAGGTTTTGGTAATTCGGAAGCCGGTCCATATCGAGGGGTTCGAGCAGGCCGACATGGGCGTAGAAGGGGACATAGAGCGCCGCCGGCGAGACGAAATCCATGTTGCCTTTGCCGCCCGCCTGAATCGCAGCGATGATCTCTTCGTTGCCCGCGGTGATGTAGGTCGTCTGGAGATTCATGCCGTTCTTGGCAAACCAGCCATCGACGTCGAGACCTTCGTCATAGCCCTGCCAGCCGGTGTATTTTATGTCGGTCGCGGCATGCGCTCCACGCGACCCAAGCGTGCCGAGCGCCGCGGCGGCGGCGGCGGTGCCGAGCCCGAACTGGCGGCGCGTGATATGTCCGAAGGTGCGGCTGCGGACGAGTCCGGCCTCGGACATCCGGCCGCTGGAAATCAAGTGATCCAATGGCTTTTTCATTTTCCTGTTCTCCCTTTGCCTGAACCTATGGCCCTGCCATCGACATGGCCCTACCATCGAAAGGACTTCACGCCGTTCTCTTCATCCACCCTACCACCAGGTCATCGGAAGCGGCGTGAGCTTCTCGATGCCCGTCTTGGTCACGATCCAGTTCGTCTCCATCATCGCGGTGCCGATCCCCTCGCGGGACAGGAACGCCTCCGAGCTCGCCACCATGTTCTCCTCGAAGATGTCGTCGTCCGTCACGGCGTCTTCGGCGATCAAGGGATGCTCCCACATGCAGCCGTTGCTGTGGCCGTAATAGGGCCAGGCGGTATCGATCAAGCTGCGTTCGGTCCTGACCTCGTCATGCACGCGCCTCGCGCTGCGCGCCACGTCCTTGACCTTGACGCCGTGTTTGACGGGCGCCTCGATGCCCTCTTCCATGATCCGGATGCAGTCTTCGACGAGCTTCTTCTGCTCGGGGCTCGGCTTGCGCCCCACGACGAAGGCGCGCCCCGGATCGAGCCAATAGCCCTGATAGATCGGGCCGTAGATGAAGGCATGGGCGAGATCGCCTTCCTTCGGTCGGTGCTTGGCGTCATGGCCATACATGGGGTGGCTTTCGGCATGATTCACATACTCGCCGGAGCCGATCATCAGGCGCTGCCAATAACCGCCCCGCTTCAAGATCTCGCTCGCGGCAATGCCGGCGGCTTCGCCTTCGGCCTTTCCGGCGATGAGGGCCTCGATCATCTTGGTGAGCGCGTTCGTCACGATCTCGCCGCCCTCGCGGAACATGTCGAGCTCGCGCGGGCTCTTGATCCGCCGGCATTCGCGCACGAGATCGTCCTCATAGACGAACTCGATGTTCGGGCACTGGGCTCGTATCTGCTCGGCATATTTGACCGGCAGGATGTCGCTTCCGACCCACGCGACCTTGCCCTGGATGTTGCGGGCGTTGAGCGCGTCGCCGATGCCTTTGATGACATCGAGATGCCAATGGTGATTGCCGGTCGCGATCAGCTCCATGCGCGGGTCCGACTCATCGGTGTGAAGCTCGGGCTCCTTGCCCGGCTCGCAGATCGCGGCGCAGAAGCCGCGCGCGTTGAAGAGCGGCGAGTCGGGCTCCTGACCGGAATGGGTCGTGAAGAAATTCGTGAGATAGACGGTCTCCATGCTGCGCTCGAAGGTGCCGGCGGTCTTTCCCCAGACGAGGGCGAGGTCATAGCCCTTCCGGGCCATCTCCCCCTCGAGCTTTTTCCAACGCGCCTCATATTCCTCGAGGGGGAAGTACATTTTTTCTCCGACCACTTCTCTATCTCCCTCCTTTTTTCGAGCTCGGCTTTGCGCGAACAGCGACGCGCCCGCCGCCCGCCGTCGATTGACGGGCGCTTGAGGTGCCTCGCTCTCGGCTCGTGATCTCCCGGTCCGCCTCTTGGATTATTATTTATTCCAATGGCTTGTTTGGAATGCAGCGGCCTCTACCCAGCATTATTGGCCAAGAGCAAGGTGAAGTCCATGACGACGCGGGGCTCGCGCGCCCGGCTCAAGCGATGACGATCGCGCCGCCCTCCCGGATCGTGACCTCGCCTTGCTCGGGCAGTTCGTCGATGGGCAATTGCAGCACCGGGATCGAGCCGATCGTCATCTCCCGCGCGACGACGACCCCGAGGGTGAGGATGGCGTCGGTCTTGCCGAGCAGAAGCGCGGCCGGCGCTCTCCCCTGACCGATCAGCTCGAGCATCACGGAACTCGACGAGCTCGAGCCGATCGTTTCGGCGATGGCGAGCACGGTGCCCGAGACCGACGCGCCGTAATCCGGGTGGCGCGGATCGGCGATTTTTCCCGTGCCCGGATCGACCCCGCCCCAGAAGCTGATCGGCCCCTTGAGCCGAAGGAGCGGTCCTTGAGCCGCGCCGTCGATCAGGACGCGCGCCTTCAGTGTCACCGCCACAGGCTCTCGTCCCGCGAGAGCGCGCCCGAGGCCGCCG
>JAPUJA010000309.1 GCA_027296525.1 Pseudomonadota bacterium
TTCGCGTTCTCGGCTCGGCTGCCGGCGGGGGTTTCCCGCAATGGAACTGTAACCACCCCAACAGCCGTCGGGCGCGTGCGGGCGATCCCGCGGCGAAGCCCCGAACGCAATCCTCGATCGCCGTCAGCGCCGACGGCGAGCATTGGTTCCTGTTCAACGCCTCTCCCGATCTGCGCCAACAGATCGGCGCCAACGATGTTCTTCACCCCAAGAAAGGCCTCCGGCACAGCCCGATCGAGGGCGTCGTCGTCACCAACGCCGACATCGATCACATCGCCGGTCTGCTCACCTTGCGCGAATCGCAGCCTTTCCGGCTCTACGCCACGGCGAAAGTGCAGGGAGTCCTGCGGGAAAACTCGGTTTTCAACGTCCTCAACCCGGCCGTCGTCATTCGTGACGAGCTCCCGCTCGAGGCTCCCTTCGAGCTCCTTCGCATCGACGAACGGGCAAGCGGGCTCATCGTCGAAGCCTTTCCGGTACCGGGAAAAATCGCGCTCTATCTCGAGAACCCCGAGGCCGGCCCGAACTTCGGCACGACCGCCCAGGACACCATCGGGCTTTCGGTCGGCGCGCGGGGCGCGGACGCGCGCTGCTATTACATTCCGGGCTGTGCGGAACTCACGCCCGCGTTGGCGGAGCGGTTGCGCGGCGCCGATTGCGTGTTCTTCGACGGAACGCTCTGGCAGGACGACGAGATGATCCGCTCCGGGACCGGCGTGAAGACGGGCGCCCGGATGGGCCATATGAGCCTGTCGGGAGAACACGGCACGATCGCCGCGTTGCGCGATCTCGGCGTGAAGCGTAAAATTCTTATCCACATAAACTGCACGAATCCGATCCTGATCGAAGATTCGCCGGAACGAGAAGCGGCGGTCGCAGCGGGTTGGGAGATCTCCTATGACGGAATGGAGGTCCGTTTGTGACTCGATTGGCGAACCCTGATGAATTGGAGAAACGCCTGCGCGCCATCGGCGCCGAGCGTTACCACAACCACCATGCCTTCCATAAGCTTCTCCACGGCGGTGCGCTGAACAAGGGTCAGATCCAGGCCTGGGCGTTGAACCGCTACTATTACCAGAGCCGGATCCCGATCAAGGACGCCGCTATACTCGCGCGCATGAGCGAGCGCGAGCTGCGCCGTGTCTGGCGCCAGCGCATCCTCGACCATGACGGCGACGACAAACATGAGGGCGGCATCGAACGGTGGCTGAGGCTCGCCGTGGGCGTCGGTCTCGACCGGGACGACGTGATCGCGCTGAAAGGCGTGCTGCCGGCGACGATATTCGTCGTCGACGCCTATGTGAATTTCGTGCGCGAGAGATCCTTGCTCGAGGCCGTGGCCTCGTCGCTGACCGAGCTCTTCTCGCCCACGATCATCTCCGAACGCGTCGCCGGAATGCGCAAACACTATCCCTTCATCGCCGAGGAGGCGCTCGTCTATTTCGAGCACCGCCTGAGCGAAGCGCCGCGAGACGTCGATTTCGCCCTCGCCTACGTCAAGCGCGAAGCCGACACGCCGGAGAAGCAGGCGGCCACCGCCCAGGCGCTCTATTTCAAGTGCGACGTGCTCTGGGCTCAGCTCGATGCGCTTCATCACGCCTATGTCGAGCCCGCGCATGTCCCGCCCGGGGCGTTCGTGCCATGAGGGGGAACGGCGATGCCCGAGCGTAAGACGATCGACGAGAACGCGGTGCCGCGCCTGCCGGCCCACGTCAAGATGCGCTTCGACAAAAATCGCGAGCGCTGGGTCGTCCTGGCGCCCGAGCGCGTGCTGATGCCCGATGAGACCGCGGTCGATATCCTCAAGCGCTGCGACGGCAAGGCGACCGTGGGCGCGATCGTCGCCGCGCTCGCGGCCGAGTACGACGCGCCCGCCGATGTCATTGCCGAGGACGTCACCCTGCTGCTCCAGGACCTCGCCGACAAGGGCCTGCTGACGACATGAACGCGCCCGACCCGCCGCTCGCCCTTCTGGCCGAGCTGACCCACCGTTGCCCGCTCGCCTGTCCCTATTGCTCCAACCCCCTGGCGCTCGAGCGCGCGCGCGATGAGATGGACAGCGCCCAGTGGCGGCGGGTGTTCGACGAGGCGGCTCAGATGGGGGTTCTGCAGGTCCATTTCTCGGGCGGCGAACCGGCCGTGCGCCGCGACCTCGAAGCGCTCGTGCGTCACGCATCCTCACGCGAGCTCTACACGAACCTGATCACCTCGGGCGTGCTGCTGGACGCGGCGCGCATCGCCGAGCTCGCCCGGGCGGGCCTCGACCATGTCCAGCTCAGCCTCCAGGACAGCGACGGGCCGAATTGCGACCGCATCGCCGGGTTCGACGGCGCGCAGGCGCGCAAGTTCGAAGTCGCGCGCCTTGTGCGCAAGGCCGGCCTGGCCCTGACGCTCAACATCGTCGTCCACCGGCAAAACCTCGAGCGCCTGCCCGCCATGATCGAGCTCGCCCTCGAGTTCGGGGCCCATCGGCTCGAGATCGCCCATGTCCAGTATTATGGCTGGGCGCTCAAGAACCGCGCGGCCTTGCTGCCCACCCGCGCACAGCTCGAGGCCGCGAACGCGGTGGCCGACGAGGCGCGCGAGCGGCTCCGGGGCCGGCTCGCGATCGATTACGTGGTGCCCGACTACTACGCGCGCCGGCCGAAATCCTGCATGGGGGGCTGGGCCCGGCGCTTCATCAACGTGACGCCCTCGGGCAAAGTGCTGCCCTGCCACGCGGCGGAGACCCTTCCCGGGCTCGAGTTCGATTCGGTGCGGCAACGCCCGCTCGCCGACATTTGGCGCCATTCGCAAGCCTTCCAGCGGTTTCGCGGCACCGACTGGATGCCCGAGCCCTGCCGGTCCTGCGAGCGGCGCGAGATCGACTGGGGCGGCTGCCGCTGCCAGGCCTTCGCGCTCACGGGCGATGGGGCGAACACCGACCCGGCCTGCGAGCTCTCGCCCCATCACGGGAGCCTGATCGAAATCACCGAGCAGACGGGCGCTCCCCCGCCGCCTTTCCACTACCGGCGCTTCTCAAGCAAGGCGGCCTCGGGCGCTCGCCCGGCGGAAGATGCGCGTGCGCCGGCGCGAACGCCATCCCGCGTATAACCGACTTTCGCGCGAGCCGCGGTGCGCGCGAAAACCGGCGCCGCGATCGGTGATTTTTTGACCCGGCAGATACGCGATCGGCCTTAGCGACCGGACCTCGCCAGGGACGAATGGTCGGAGCGGCCGGATTCGAACCGGCGACCCTCAGTCCCCCAGACTGATGATACTTGTTTCCCCGTCTTTCCGAGGCTTCCCTAAAGCCTCTGTTTCAATGAACATTTTAGGGTTATCGTTTCCCCGGCTTTCCTCCCGTTTCCTCTAGAGCGTTTTCCGATCATTCGCGGTCATATCCGGCAGCCGCGAAGTAGTTTTGGCACTCAACAAGCGTGAATCTGTCGATGCCTTTTGCGATAGC
>JAPUJA010000031.1 GCA_027296525.1 Pseudomonadota bacterium
GGAACCAGCGCGTCCTTCAGACGATCGACGAGGGCGGCGTGATGGCCGAAGTTCTTCACGACCTCCTCGAGCCCAGACGGCAGGTCCGCGAGCTCGCGCTCGCTTGCGCCCGTGACTTGTGCGCGTAAATCGGGCAGCGCCTCGAGCCCATCGCGGATCAGGGCGAGATCGCGGGGCCCGCCCCGGCCCAGTGTGAGCCGCGCGAGTGCGCGCGCGATGTCGGGGATGCGCTTCAGGACGCCGCGGAGCTTCTCGGTGAGCGAGCGGCGCTCGACGAAGAACTCGACCGCATCGAGCCGCCGGTTGATCGCCGCCGGGTCGGTGAGCGGCGCGGAAAGCCGGTCGACCAAGAGCCGCCCGCCCGCGCCCGTCACGCTCCGATCGATCACGCTCAAGAGGCTGCCGGCGCGCCCGCCCGAAAGCCGCTCGGTGAATTCGAGATTGCGCCGGGTCGCGCCGTCGATCGACATCGTGGCTCCCGGTTCGAGTCGCTTGGGCCGCGCGATATGGGGCAGGCGGCCCTTCTGGGTCAGCTCGACATAGGCCACGAGCGCGCCGCACGCGCCAAGCTCGGCGCGCCCGAAATCGCCCAAGCCCTCGAGCGTCGCGAGCTTGTAGACCTCCTGCAACTTGCGCCCGCCCGCCTGGCTCTCGAACAGCGCCGGGCTCTGGGCATTCAGCGCGCCCTTCCACTCAGCCAACAGCTCGAACAGATCGCTTTCCTGGACCAACCTTTCCGAGACCAGGACCTCGCCCGCGCCGAGGCGCGCAAGCTCGGCCGCGAGATTGGCGCGCGCCACGGGCGTGACCCGGAAATCGCCCGTCGAGATGTCGAGCCAGGCGATCGCGAAGCCCACCTCGGCGCGCGCAAGGGCGGCGAGATAATTGGGCCGCCTGGCATCGAGAAGCGATTCCTCGGTGATCGTCCCCGGGGTGATGACGCGCACAACCTCGCGTTTAACGATCGCCTTGGGGCCCCGTTTCTTCGCCTCCGCCGGGTCCTCGACCTGCTCGCAGATCGCGACGCGGTGACCCTTGCGGATCAGACGCTCGAGATAGCTTTCGTGCGAATGCACCGGCACGCCGCACATCGGGATGTCCCGGCCTTCATGCTTGCCGCGGCGCGTGAGCGCGATGTCGAGGTCCGTGGCCGCCGCCACCGCGTCATCGAAGAAGAGCTCGTAGAAATCGCCCATCCGGAAGAAGAGCAGGCACCCCGGATGGGCGCGCTTGATCTCGAGAAACTGCGCCATCACCGGGCTCGCGCCCGAGAGATCGGGCGTCGAACGGGCCCGGCGTCCCTTTGCGCTCATCTCTCCCATCCGTTGCTTGCGGCCTCTTCTCGAGCGAGCCCAAACCTATCACAGCGCGCGAGAGACGCGGAAAGGCTATGAAACGGCCCGCCCCTCGGGCAGAATTGCCTGAGCCGTCAGGCGATTGGCGGGATCAGGCGCGATGTCGAGGAGGAGCGTGGCGGAAAACGAGACAGGCGAGGCGAAGGCGCGTGAGATCGTCGGGGTTTTTCACGACGCCCGGGCCTTCAAGCGCGCCGTCGAGCGCCTCGGCGCAGCCGGCTTCGGCCATGCCGATCTCAGCATCCTGGCCTCTCACTCCTCGATCGACGCCGCCTTTCCCCAAACCACGGAGGAGGGTCTCGGCGAGCGCATCACGGACACGCTTCGCCCGCTCGTCACGGACATGCGTTTCGCCGGTCCCCTCGTGCTCGCGGGCTTCGCCGTGCTCTTCGCCGGCCCGATCGCGGCCGCGATCGGCGCGCTGGTCGCGGCCGGCGTCGGCGGTCTGGCGCTCAAGGATCTGCTCGGGGAGGTGACCTCCCATCCCGAGAGCGCGGATTTCGTCCACGCCGTCGAGGCCGGGGGCATCATCCTCTGGGTCTGGGTCGAGACCCCTGAGAAAGAGGCCGCGGCACGCGCGATCATGGCCGATTGCGGGGCCGAGAACCTGCATCTTCACGAGCGAGGCGCTTCGTGACCGGCTGATAAGGACGCGACACGCCGTCCCCTGGCGGGCCGGATCAATTTGCCATAAGCGGCAGGCGCAATAAAGAAGAGACATCGCCCGAATGGAACGAACGCCCACGCCTTTGGGCCGCGCGCTTGGGCTTGGACTGGTGTTTTCAGGCCCGGCCGCGCTCGCCTTCATTCTGCTCGCGGCGAGCGGCATCCTCGATCCGCTCGCGGCGCTGCTGGCCTATCTCGGTGTCACCCTGGCGCTCATCGGCGGAGCTTATCTGGCGGCGCTCAATCAGGCCGCCCTCCTGCGCCATCTGGAAGATCTCATCCACGGCCACGCCGCGTCGGCGCCGCGGATCCGCTTCTCGAAAAGCGCCCGGGAGCTCGCCTACGGGATCGACCGGCTCAACCGGAACCTCCTGGAAGAGCGGCGCGGGGCGCAAGCCAAGGCCGAAGAGATCGAACGCGTGCTCGAGCGCCTGCCCGATCCCTTCATCCTGCTCGATCACGAGCGGCGCGTCCGGCGCGCCAACGCCGCGGCGCAAGCCTTCTTCGGGGACAATCTCGTCGGCCAAGACCTCGCGTTCGCGCTCCGCAACCCGGCGGTGCTCGAGGCCGTGGAGCGGGCTTTGACCGAATCCACCGGCCAGAGAGTCGAGTTCACGATCGGTCATCCCGTCGAACGCACCTTCCTCGCGCGCATCGAGCCCGCGCGGGCACCGCGCGCGCCGGAGGTGATCTTGAGCCTTCACGATCTGACCGAGATCAAACGCTCCGAGCAGATGCGCGCCGACTTCGTCGCCAACGCGAGTCACGAGATCCGCACGCCGCTCTCGGGCCTCATCGGCTTCATCGAGACGCTGCGCGGCTCGGCGCGCGAGGATGAGGAAGCGCGGGAAAAATTCCTTTCCGTCATGGCCGAGCAGGCAACGCGCATGGCGCGCCTGGTCGACGATCTGCTCTCGCTCTCGCGGATCGAGATGCGTGAGCATCGCCCGCCGACGGACAGGATCAATCTCGCCCGAACCCTCGAAACCGTCGTCGCCAACCTCGAATGGGAGGCGAAGGAGCGCGGGGTTTCCGTGCGATCCGACATCAAGAGCGGCCTGCCCCCGGCGATCGGCGAGGAGACGGAGCTCGCCCAGGTGTTTCGCAACCTGATCATCAACGCGATCAAATACGGCCGCGAAGGCGGCGAGGTAACCATCCGGGCGCACCACGCGGTCCAGGCGCCCGACGCCTGGCGCCCGCCCAAGGGCGCTCTCGTCGCCATCGCCATCAAAGACCAGGGCGAGGGGATCGCGCGCGAGCACATCCCGCGTCTCACCGAGCGCTTCTATCGGGTCGATACGGCGCGCTCGCGCGAGCTCGGCGGCACCGGCCTTGGGCTTGCGATCGTCAAGCACGTCCTGAACCGCCATCGCGGGCATCTCACGGTCGAGAGCGAGCCGGACAAGGGAAGTGTCTTTACCGTCTATCTCCCGGCCGCCGAGACGGCGATCGGCGAGCCGGGCGACGGACCCACGGGGGCCTGAGAACAATCCCGGCCTCGAGGGCGGCCGGCCCGCGCCGGGGGCAGAGCCGAACGAGGCCGCGCGTCACAAATCCGTCACCGAACTGTCAAGAAGCTGTCAGCCGATCCACCTAGACTGAGCGTCACCGGGGTCAGAGACCCGTGTCTTTGGGAGGTGCATTTGTTCAGGAAACTATTTGTCGTCGTCGCGCTCGCCGCGCTTGCCGGTGCCGCCATGACCGCATCGGCGAACGCGCGCGATCAGATCCGCATCGTCGGCTCCTCGACGGTCTTTCCCTTCGCCATCGCGGTCGCCGAGGAGTTCGGCTACACCACCGGCTTCAAGACGCCCGTGGTCGAGAGCACCGGCTCCGGCGGGGGTTTGAAGCTCTTCTGCGCCGGCGTCGGCGTCAGGCATCCAGACATCACGAATGCCTCCCGGCGCATCAAGGAATCGGAAATAGACGCGTGCGCGCAAAACGGTGTCACCGAGATCATCGAGGTGAAGATCGGCTTCGATGGCATCGTGATCGCCAACAGCAAGAGGACGCCGCGTTACGAGCTCACGCTGAAGCAGATCTTCACCGCCCTCGCCAAAGAAATCCCCGCCGACGGGGGGATGATCGCCAACCCGTACAGCAAGTGGAGCGAGATCGATCCATCGCTGCCCGACGCGAAGATCGAGGTCTTCGGCCCGCCGCCCACCTCGGGCACCCGCGATGCCTTCGTCGAGCTCGCGATGGAAGGCGGCTGCAAGAAATACCAGATGCTCGCCGCGCTCAAGAAGCAGGACAAAAACGCCTTCAAGGCCATCTGCCACACCATCCGCGAGGACGGCGCCTTCGTGGAGGCGGGCGAGAACGACAATCTGATCGTCCAGAAGCTCGAGGCGAACCCGAACGCGCTCGGCGTGTTCGGCTTCAGCTTCCTCGACCAGAACCTGGACCGGCTCCAGGGAAGTCGCGTCGAGGGCGTTGATCCTGAGCTCGACTCGATCGCCGATGGCAGCTATGCGATCTCACGCTCGATGTATTTCTATGTGAAGGGCGCCCATGTCGGCGTCATCCCGGGGATCGAGGACTATATCGACGTCTTCACCCAGGAAGCCACCTGGGGCGATGAGGGCTTTCTCACCGATCTCGGGCTGATCCCCTTGCCGGCCTCCGAGCGTGTCCTGGTGCGCGACGGAGCGATGGCGCTCGAGAAGCTGAGCTTCTAGCCCGACATCCATGTCCCTCCGGCACCGGGCGGGAGCGCCCGAAGACGGGTTTCCTGACCGTAGAGGTCCCGCAAGGAATCCGAAGAAACGAAAAAACATACAAATACACATGAAAACATGCGAAAACGAACAAAAGAAGAGGAATGAGGTTCGACATGACAACGAAGCGATTTCGGCCAAGCGCCCTCGCCGGGGCGACGGCGCTGGCGCTCGCCTTGGGCCTCGCCGCGCCGGCCGAGGCCCAGACCCTCGAGGAGCTCGGGGCCGAGAACGCCGCGCTCGCGCGCGAGCTCGAGAGCCTGGCCGAGCAGGTCCGAGAGCTCCAGACCCAGATGGCGCGGAATCAACAGGCGATCGAGGGGGCGAAGAATGAAAGCCCCGTCGAATTCGACCCGAAGAAGCTCAAGGTGACCAGCAAGGACGGCAATTTTGAGTTCCAGCTGGGCGGGCGCCTCCAGGTCGACGCCGCCTATTACGACGACGATCTCACGGATCTGGGGAGCGGCGCGGAGCTTCGCCGCGCGCGCCTCTTCATGCAGGGCAGGCTCTATCGCGACTGGGTGTTCAAGAACCAGATCGACTTCGCCGATAACGGCGTCAGCGTCAAGGACGCCTACCTCCAGTACAGCGCACTGAAGCCCGTGAAGATCACCGTCGGCAACCACAAGGAGCCCTTCAGCCTCGAGGCGCTCACGAGCTCGAAATACGCCACCTTCATGGAACGCGGCTTGCCCAACGCCTTCGCGCCGGACCGCGCGCTCGGGCTCTCGGCCTCGACCGGCGCGGACAATTACAGCGCCGCCCTCGGGGTCTTCTCCGACGGCCTCGATTCGGGCGAAACGAACGATTCGGGCTTCGGCGTCACGGGGCGCCTGACCTTCGCGCCCTGGGCCGAGGAGACCCGCGCGCTCCACCTCGGCCTCGCCGGAAGCTACCGCTCGAACGTCGACGGCGGCACGATCCAGTTTCGCGCGCAGCCCGAATCCCATGTCACCGGCGTGCGCCTCGTCGATACCGGGGCCATGACGGGGGTGGATGATTTCTGGCGACTCGGGCCCGAACTCGCCCTCGTCTACGACTCCTTCTCGCTTCAAGGCGAATATTTCTATACCGGCGTGAACCGCGGCATGGACGCGCTCGGGAACAGTTTCCGAAATCCTTCGTTCGACGGCTGGTATGTCTATTTGAGCTGGTTCCTGACCGGCGAAGCGCGAAACTACAGCGCCTCAAAGGGAACCTTCGGCCGCACCAAGGCGACGGACGCCTTCGAAGTCGCCCTGCGCTACAGCACGATCGATCTCAATGACGAGGAGGTTCGGGGCGGCGAGGAGGATAACTTCACCGTGGCCTTGAACTATTACTTCAACCCGCAGGTGCGCTGGATGCTGAACTACGTCCACGCCGAGGTTGACCAGGACGGCGCGGGGGCCGACGAGGACGCAAATATCGTCCAGACCCGGCTCGCAATCGACTTCTAGCAACCGCCGCGCCACTCGGGGTCGATGCGCGCGAGCGCACCGCGACAAGCGGTTTGACACGGCGCGGGGGCCCGCTTTCTTGCCACAAGGAGGTCGCTGGTTCAATACCAGCAGCGCCAATCAATAAATCAAAGGCTTACATGTGGATCAGGGCGGAAACATCAGTCCTGTACGGGTTCGGGGTGACAAATAGGGTGACAAAACGCCGTCATGGTGGCCCATAAGCTCGCCGCTGAGAGGCTATCTCCAGCTTGGACGGCCCGAGGTAGCGGAAGGTCCCTGCCGCGCATCCACGGAGCTCTCAGCGGCTCACCCAAATGTTAACTTTTGACAGCCGCCTGGGCCGCGGGCATATTGCCAGCCGCGCGGCGAGGCCCTTCCTTGAGCCACGGTGGGGGCCGTTAACGGGACGGCGTATCTACTCGTAGCGGGAGCGGCCTTGGCCCACCCGGTATCGAGGAAATGGAAGGGATATTGGCAGCAGGCACGCTAATTTAGCTGTACTGTGGGCACAATATCTAGTACCACCG
>JAPUJA010000310.1 GCA_027296525.1 Pseudomonadota bacterium
CGCCGTGATCGCGGCATTCCACACCTCGTCATAGCTGCGGTCTTCGATGACGAACGAATTTCCCGCAAGGGTTTGCGGGCCGCTCGCACAGGCGATGAGAGCGAGGCACGCGAGCATGGCGGTGGCACACGCCACGGCACGCAGGACCGTTGCACTTCGAGGCGCAAATTTCATCATCCGCCTATATCCTAACGCATCGATTCCACTTTTGGAGGGAGTTTTTATAGGGCGACGGGCACAATCTGCCGCTCACTCGATAAGCACACCCGTCAGTCTGGATGTCGTTGCCAGGCACATTGTTCAGCTTGGCGGCTGGGGTCGGGCCGCCGGGGTGTGGGAATCGATCCAACCGTGGGGGCGTGGCGGAAGCAGTTGCCATTGCCGCCTCCACCAGGACGTCGTGAGCGCTCGCGGAGCAAGAAAAAACTTGACCATCCCGTGGCGGCTCGCCATTGACAGGTCGGGCGACGGGAGGACAAGTGCTTAGGAGATCTGAATGGCAACCTTCGGGGAGTGGCTAAGGGTGGTGCAGAAGCTCGTTGAGGCCGAGGGCGTCGGATGGGACGGCATCGACCACGACGAGCGGCGCTACAGGTCCTGGTTCTATGGCCAGTGGAAGCCCGCAAACGCCGCGCGCGCGATCATCCTGTCAATGAGCGCACAAGCCAGCCTTTGAAGGCGTCTTCGGCCGGCCACGCCGCATCGGGCGCCGACGCGCCCCCGGACGCCGGCGCGCCCCCGGGAGTCGGCGATAAGCCAATGCCGTGTTTCGTTTATGTCTTGGGAAGCGAGAAGAGGGGCGAGCGCCGCACCTATGTGGGCTGGGCCACCGATTTGGATCGGCGTCTCGGCGAGCATAATTCAGGCGCCGGCGCGCGTTCGACCCGAGGGCGCGAATGGGTTCTGCTCTATGCCGAGCGTTACGACACGCGAGGAGAGGCGATGAGCCGGGAATGGCACCTCAAGCGGGACCGGCGATTTCGGAAACGCCTGGCCTCGCTGGTTGACCCACGGGGGCGTTGACCCACGGGGCGGCCGATGACCAAGCGTCTCGGGCGTGTCCTCATGAAGGCCGGCTTGGTTGAGTTCCGATCATTGCCAGACGATGTCCGCTCGCCGCCTCAATCCTCGTCCGGCTTTTCGCTTCGCAACTTCTTGATTGAGCCGCGCCGCGTCTTGCCCTCCAGTCGACGTTTCTTCGAACCCAAGGTCGGGCGGGTCGGTTTGCGGGTGGCCGGGCGTCGGGCCGCCTTTTTCAGAAGCTCCGTGAGCCGGACGAGTGCGTCGTCGCGGTTTTGTTCCTGGGTCCGGAAGCGCGCGGCCGTGATGACAATGACGCCCTCCTTGGTAAGCCGCTTGCCGGCAAGGCGCTCGGCACGGGCACGGACATCGTCTGGCAAAGACGGCGAATGACGCAGATCGAACCGCAGCTGCACGGCGGTCGAAAGCTTGTTGACGTTCTGCCCGCCGGGACCCGGCGCGCGGATGAAGGTCTCCTCGATCTCGCGCGGGGCGATGGCGATCCGGTCTGTGATCTCGATCATGGCGGCACACCGGGGCTGGACTCAATGAGGGACCGGGCCGTGGGACGCCAATATACATCGGACCCGTTTTCGGGCGACAGAGCACAGCTAGGAGCCGGCCGCCCGCGCCTGATACACTCAGGTCTGCTGGATGAGGTCATCCGGGGCCGATGCAGAGCCTCCTGGCGGACGCCCAAGAGCCTGCGCAATCCGCCCGCTTGAGGTCGGATCGGGAAGCACGTCATCGCCCATGCCATCGCCCGTGCCATCGCCATGCCATTGAAGAAACCGACGAGGGTTGAGCGCGCGCGCGGCGAGAGCCGTCCGGCGTTGCTGCCGCTTTCCCTGCTCTTCATCAACGGCATCCTTTTCGGCCTCACCTTTTCCCTCGCCCGCCTCGCGATCACCGCGGGCATACCGTTTACGGCCTTCGTGTCCTGGTACACCCTCGGCGCCGCCCTCGTCCTCTTGCTTTTCTGCCTCATACGCGGCGACTTGCCCAAGCTGACCTGGCCTCATCTCAAGGCCTATCTCATCCTCGGCGTCCTTGCGGGCGCGCTTCCGCTCCCCATATTCGCCTTCGTCGCGCCCAAACTTCCCGCCGGCATCGTGGGCATGACGGTCGCCCTGGTGCCGATACTCACCTACCTCTTCGCCCTCGTCCTCAGGATGGAAAGCTTTCTGCTCCTCAGGCTGGCCGGGATCGTCTTGGGATTCGCCGGCGTCCTTCTGATCGTTCTGCCGGAGGCGAGCCTGCCGTCGCGCGACATGGTCGGCTGGGTTCTTGTCGCCATGGCCGCGCCGGTGTCGCTGGCGCTCTCCACCATAAGCACCCCGCTGCTCCGGACCGCCGACATGACATCCCATCAGCTCGCCTGCGGTCTCTTAATCGTCACCGCCATCTGCGTCTTTCCGCTCATGCTGGCGACCGGCGAGTGGTGGTGGTTCGCGGCCCCGTTCGACGAAGGCGATCTCGCGCTCTTGCTGATCGTGCCGGCGATCGCGCTCGTCTGGACCCTGGTCTACGAGATCATCCATCTGGCCGGGCCCGTCTTCGTCACGATGGTGGACAACCTCGCGACGCTCACGGCCGTCGGCTGGGGCATCTTGATCTTCGGCGAAAGCCACAGCCTTTGGGTATGGGGCGCCTTGGTCCTGTTGCTCGCGGGCGTCTATCTGGTGAACCGGACCGGCGCAGCGGCGCGCAAAGTCCCGTAGCCGACGCGAGATCGGCAGTAGTCAAAAGCTGAGACAGGCGCAAGCGCGCGCCGGTTCGCGTCAGCGCCGGGCGCGCAATTCCTCGATCTCGGCCTGGACGAGGGCATG
This sequence comes from Pseudomonadota bacterium, assembly GCA_027296525.1. Classification (GTDB taxonomy): domain Bacteria; phylum Pseudomonadota; class Alphaproteobacteria; order UBA828; family JAPUJA01; genus JAPUJA01. The sequence continues at coordinate 2,850 of JAPUJA010000310.1, forward strand.
GCCCTGGGAGCTCGGCTCGAGCGCGCCGAGCAGGGTCTCGAGATGGCCGAGCGCGGCCTCGGTCTCGCCGGCTTCGGCCTCGGCGACGGCGACGAACCAGAGCGCCCCGGGGTTCTCGGGCTTGAGCGCGAGCACCCGGCGGTAGAGCCCGAGCGCTTCCTCAGGCAGGGTGTTCTCGGAGAGGGTGTCCCCGGAGAGGGCGACGAGCAGGTCGGCATATTCCACGAGCACGCGCGCATCGTCGGGCCTGAGCCGGGCGGCGTTCGCAAGCGCCTCGCGCGCCGGCTCGAGCTTGCCGAGAACGGCATAGGAGCGCCCGAGCCGGAACCAGCCCTCGGCGTCCCCGGGCTCCTCCTCGAGCCGTTGCGCGAGCCTCTCGACCATGGCGCGGATCATATCCTGCTGCTCGGCATCGCCCAGCGCCTCGGCGCCCAGTTCCTCGAGGCCCGGCGCCTCGGTGCCCGGCTCCTCGGCGCCCGCCGCCGCCGCTTCGGGCGCGCTCGGCAAGAGCGCACTCGGCAAGAGCGGAAGCTCGGCGCTCTCCATGCCGAGCTCGTCCGCCGCCTCCTCCAACATAATGCGCAGATCGGCTCGCCACGGCGCGTCCGGCGGCGTCACCGCCGCGAGCTCATGCCAAAGGTCGTAAGCCCTGCGGGTCTCGCCGGCCTGGGCGGCCGCGAGACCGAGATAGAAAAGCGCCGCCGGCGCCTCGGGATCGAGCCGCCGGACGTCCTCGAAGAGCGCCTCGGCCTCGGGCGTCACGACCCCTTGCGCGTTCCAGACGAGGGCCTCGGCGAGCGCGGCGGTCACTTCCGCGTCCCCGCCCGCGAGCGCGTGGGCCCGGCGGAAGGCCGTGAGCGCCTCCTCGGTCCGGCCGATCTGAGACAGGGCGTTCCCGAGCATGAGCCACGCCCTCGCATTGTGTGGATCTTCGGCGAGCCGGCGGTTGAGCTCGGCGATCATCTGCTCGATCGCGGCATGGTCCGTGGCCTCGGCAGGCGACGCCGGACGTTCGGCGAAGGGCGTGCCGGGAAGCTCGGGCGAGCCGAGCGAGCCGTAGATGCCGAACGCCCCGGCGGCGATCGCGAGGCCGATGAGGGTGGCGGTGACGGGCCGGGTCAGGTGCGCGGGTCGCGCGCGCGCTCCCATCGCGGCGTCGCGGGTGGCGTGCAACAGCCGCCTCTCGATCTCGAGCCGCGCGGCTTGCGCTTCCTCGAGGCCGATAAGCCCGCGCGCGCGATCGCCTTCGAGCTCCGCGAGCTGAGCGTGGTAGATCGCGAGATCGTGGCCACGAGCCGGCGGCGCGGAGAGGCGCGCGCGCAGGAGCGGCCAAAGCACCGCGGCCAGGGCCACGGCGGTCATCACTCCGAAGCCGAGCCAGAGCATCAATCGGATTCGGAATCGCCGAGGAGGACCTTAAGCCGTTGCCGTTCGGCCTCGCTCAAGGGCGCGTCCGCCGCCGCCCGGCGCGCCCGGCGCAAGTAGGCGTAGAGGATGCCGGCGCCGAGCAGAAAGATGACCGGCGGCGCGAACCAGAGCGCGTAGGTCGCGGGCTTCACCGGCGGGCTGAGCAGGACGAAGTCGCCGTAGCGCACGACCATGAACCGGATCACCTCCGCGTCCGTATCGCCCGCAGCGATCCGTTCGCGCACGAGGCGCCGAAGATCCTTCGCGAGATCGGCGTCCGAGTCGGCGATCGACTGGTTCTGGCACACCAGGCAACGGAGGTCCGAATTGATCGCGGCGGCCCGCGCCTCGAGCGCGGGATCGGCCAGGGGTTGCTCGATCTCGAACGCCTGCGCCGCCGTCCAAAGGCTCGCCACAAGAAACACGAGTGCGGCGCGCGTCACCATCACTCCGTCAGCTCCTCGAGGATCGGGCGGATGGTCTCGTCCAAGACCTTGAGCGAGAGATAGCCGATATGCTTGAAGCGGATGCGCCCCTCGCCATCGACGATGAAGGTCTCGGGCACCCCGTACACGCCCCAATCGATGCCCACGCGGCCATCGAGGTCGCTGCCCGTTCGCCGGTAGGGATCGCCCATCTCATCGAGCCATTGCTTGGCGTCCTCGGGCCGGTCCTTGTAGTTGAGGCCGTAGATCGGGACGCCGCCCTCCCGGCTTAGGCGCATGAGCAGGGGATGCTCGATCCGGCAAGGCCCGCACCAGGAAGCGAACACGTTAACGAGCGCCACCTCGCCTTGCTTGAGATCGGCATCGGAAAAGCCTTCCGTTCGGTCGGGCACCGGCGGCAACTCGAAAACGGGCACCGGCTTGTCGATCAAGGGCGAAGGCACTTCGCTCGGATCCTCGCCCAGGCCGAAGGCAAGGGCGATGGCAAGGCCGCCGAAGGCGAGCACGGGCAAGAGATAGAGCCAACGCCGCCGGCCTGCGGCCGGCGCGTCCGCGCGCGTCTCGATCGTCTCCCGGCGCTCGCTCACACGCTCGCCTCGGCCTCGCGCACGAGGGCGGCCTTTCGCTCCGGCACGCCCACCCGATGCCGGCGATCGGACAGTGAGACGCCGCCCCCCAGCACCATGACGAAGGCCCCGATCCAGATCCAGGGGACGAGCGGATTGAAATAGAGCCGCGTGGCGAAGCCGCCCGCGCCGTCGGGATCGCCGATCACGACATAGAGGTCCGCGAGCCAGGTGGTGCGAATCGCGGCCTCGGTGGTCTCGCGCCCGCCGACGCGATAGCGGCGCCTCTCGGGGTAAAGCTCGGCGAGGAAGCGTCCGTTCCGTGCGACCTCGAAGCGCGCGCGTTC
>JAPUJA010000311.1 GCA_027296525.1 Pseudomonadota bacterium
GGCAGCGCACGGCCGGGGTGGTCGCCTTTTCGTCCGGCAACTTCGGACGCGCGCTCGCCGCCGCCGGCAGCCTTCTCGGCGTTCCGGTGACGATCGTCATGCCGGTCGATGCGCCCCGGATGAAGATCGACGCGACGCGCAAATGCGGCGCCGAAGTGGTGCTCTCCGAGCACGGCACGCTCAACCGCGAGGAAGCCGCGAGCGAACTTGCGGCGAACCTCGCGCGCGAGCAAGGCGCGACGCTCCTTCATCCCTTCGACGATCCCTTGATCGTCGCCGGGCAGGGCACGACGGCGGCGGAAATGCTCGAGCAAATAAAGCAAAAGCAGTGCGCCTTCGATAGCCTGCTCGTCCCGGTCGGTGGCGGCGGGCTGATTTCCGGTTGCGCACTCGCCTTCGCCAACGCGAGCCCGGCGACCGAAATCTATGGCGTCGAGCCGGAAGGTTATGACGGCATGGGCCGTTCGATCGCCGCCGGAAAGCGCGCGCGGGCCGACGGCGATAGGGAGACGCTGTGCGACGCACTTCAGGCCGTGATGCCCGGAGAGGTCCCGTTCAGGGTCGCGCGCGACAGGCTCAAGGGCGCCGTTGCCGTCGCCGACGAGCCGGTTCGTGCCGCGATGGCGCTCGCCTTCACGGAGCTCAAGATCGTGCTCGAGCCGAGCGGCGCGATCGCTCTCGGGGCGCTGCTCTCCGGGGGGCTCGAGATCACGGGCAAGTGCGTGGGCGTCGTCGCCTCCGGCGGTAACGTCGCCGTGGAGCGATTCAAGGAGCTCGTCGCTTAAACGAAGGTGGCCGGCTCGTCTTGATTGATCGAGCCCTCGAAATGACTCTTTGGCACGAGCGCGACGGGGCGCACCCAGCCCGCGCTGCCCTTGCGCAGCTTGATCGGAAAGGCCGCGAAAAGGAAGCCGTGCGGGCGCGGCAGGGCGCCTAAATTGGCGAGCTTTTCGAGGTGCATGTGCTCGCGCGCGCGACCGACGAAGTGCACCGGAAACGGCTTCGGATTGCCATTTTCCTGATCGCGCTTCATCGTATTGTAAGAGACATCCATCGCGTAGCCGTCGATGCCGATGAGCTTGACGCCGCGATCCAGGAAATGACCCAAGCCTTCCGGCGAAAGCCCGGCTTGAGACTGCCAGTAGTCGTCGTCGTCAATATGGGCATCGGCGCCGGTCCAAAGCAGCGGTATGGTGCCGGGTGTGAGTTCGGCGCCGCTCCGCACGAGCTCGTCCTCGATGTCGCCGGGGCCCACGTCGCGGCCCTGGAACTCACGGAAGTCCAACCGAACGCCGGGGCCGAAACACCAGGAAAGGGGCACCTCATCGATCGTCTTCGCGGGCCGGCCTTCGACCATCGGTCCGAAGTGAAAGGGCGCATCGATGTGATTGCCCGTATGGTCGGTCATATTCACATGGGTCCAGGCGAGACCCAGCGCCTCCGGGAAGTCGCCTTTCTCAACGTCCTTCTCGCTCATGCGGAATTCATCGAGATTGAGGAAACTCGACATCGCCTTCGCGCCCTGGGCATGGGTGACATGGCGCGCGGAATATCCCCAGGGCTTGTAGGCCGCTTGGTCGAGAAACACGCCGAGATCGATGATTTCAAACTCTTCCGAAAGCATTCGCGTCTCTCCTCTGGCGCGTCCCACGCAAAACCGAGCGCTCGGATCGCCGGCCCGTTCCGCCCGTATCTCTCGATCCACGCGGCCTCTTGATCCGCGCGCCGGGGCGCGCAAGGATGCCGGCGCCTCATTCGACTCGCCTTACGCCCAAGAATGATTCGTGCAAAGCCCGGCTAAAGCCCAATCAAGTGTGTGTGAAGGAATGAAGGCTCGCCCCGAGACCCTCGACTCCGGTTTGCGGGCCCTGCTCCGGCTCGCCTCGGCGGCTCTCCTGGCGATGCTGATCGGCCCAACCGTAAGCGCGCAAGCATGGGCCGACTACGCCGACGGGATCGACGCCTACGGCCGCGGCGACTACGCCCAGGCCTTCGCGGAATGGCAACCGCTCGCCGAAGCGGGCGATCGCGACAGCCGGTACAACCTTGGTGCGCTCTACTTCGCGGGATTGGGCGTCGTGCTCGATCTCGAGCGCGCGGCCTATTGGTTCGGCAAATCGGCTGAGCAGGGCTACGCGCTCGCGCAATACAATTTGGGCGCGATGTACGCGCAGGGTGTCGGCGTTCTGAAGAACGACGACGCGGCGCTCTATTTGATCCGGCTCGCGGCCGGGCAGGGTCTCGCCGACGCGGAGAACACGCTCGGCGACTTCTACCGGCATGGGAACATCGTCGCCGTCGATTACGAAGAGGCGCTCGGCTGGTACGAGCGCGCGGCCGGGAAGGGTTGGCCCGACGCTCAGTGGAGCCTCGGCGTCATGTTGTCACAAGGCCTCGGGATCGCGGCGGATGAGGCCGAGGCCGCGCGCTGGTTTCGCATGGCCGCGGATCAGGGGCAGTATCTCGCGCAAGCCGAGCTTGCGCTCGCCTATCTCGACGGGCGCGGCATCTCCACCGACCGGCAAAGGGCCTATTTCTGGCTCCGCTTGGCCATCCCGGGCGGTTTCGAGGACGATGAGGAGCTCGCGGCGAGCCTCGAGGCCCGGCTTTCGCCGGAGGAACTCGCCGAAGTCGAGGACTGGCTCCAGGGCGGCGCTCCACCCTAGGCCCGGAGGCACGCGCGGCCCGGCACCGGGCGAGCTACCACCCTCCCTGAACTTGGGCCATGAATTCGTACGGGTAGCCGAACGGCTCGGCGCTCGCCTCGTCGAGACGCCCCATGGCCTCATCCGAAAGCTCGAGCCGGGCGGCTTCGAGATTGCTCTCGAGCTGCTCGAGAGAGCGGGCGCCGAAGATCACCGAGGTGACCGCTGGCTTCTTCAAGAGCCAGGCGAGCGCCACGGCCGAGGGCTCGGCGCCGGCCCCCTTGGCGACGCTTTCCAGCGCTTCGAGAATGCGCCAATTCCGCTCGGTCGCGAGCGTTGCGTAACGCTCCTGCCACCGGGTCAGGCGCGCGCCCGCGGGCGGCGTCCGGTCGGGACCGAACTTGCCGGTCAGGAGGCCGCCCGCGAGCGGCGACCAGGGCAAGATGCCGAGCCCGTGGCGAAGGCAAAGCGGCACATGTTCTCTTTCGAGCTCGCGCGAGACGAGGTTGTAGCGCATCTGCAACGTGACGTAGCGCTCGAGATTACGCCCGTCGCTCACCCAAAGGCTTTCGACCAGGCGATAGGCCGTATAGTTGCTCGCGCCGATGTAAAGCACCTTGCCTTGACGCACGAGATCGTCGAGCGCGCGCAAGGTCTCCTCTTCCGGCGTCTCGACGTCCTGCATGTGGATCTGGTAGAGGTCGATGCGATCGGTCTGAAGGCGCTTCAAGCTCTCCTCGCACGCCCGCATGATCCGCCGGCGTGACGCGCCGGTCCCGAGCGGCCCTTCCGCCATGCGAAAGCGGCATTTGGTGGCGAGCACGACATCGTTGCGCCGCCCCTCCTCAGCGAACCACTTTCCGATGACGCGCTCGGACAACCCGTCGGGCCCGTAGATGTCGGCCGTATCGATGAAATTTATGCCGCCCTCGAGCGCCGCGTTCATGATCCGAAACGAGGTCGGCTCGTCGCAGCCCACCTCGTACATCATCGATTTCTCGTCCACCTCGCCGAAAGTCATCGTCCCGAGACAGAGGGTCGAGACCTTCACCCCGCTCCGCCCGAGCCGCCGATACTCCATGGCTTCCTCCCCCGCGCAACACCGACTAGAATTTGTGGGCCGTGCCCGGGGGCGCGTCAAGTGGCCCTCGATGGCGGGAGATGGAAAGGATGCGGATACTCGTCGTCCAGCATGAGGAGGAATCGCCGATCGGCTACCTCGCCGAGCCGGCGGAGAAGCTCGGCATGGAGCTCAAGACCGTGATGCCGACCGCCGGCGAGCGGCTGCCGCCCGACCACGAAACCTTCGATGGCATGATCGCGCTCGGCGGCGTCATGAATGCCGAGGACGACGAGGCCTACCCTCACCTGAGGCGCACCGCCGGACTGATCCGCAATTTCCACCGGCACCGCAAGCCCGTGCTCGGCATCTGCCTCGGCGCTCAACTCACCGCCCGCGCCCTCGGCGCGCCGGTGCATCGCGACACGCGCCGGGAAATCG
>JAPUJA010000312.1 GCA_027296525.1 Pseudomonadota bacterium
CTCGGCGTTCACTCCGAGCGGTCCGCGCGCGGCGGCGGGAGTTCTTCGCCCTTGGGCCCGAGCTCGGTGTATTCGCCGTCGATGACGCCGCCCGGCCCGGCCCCCGGGGGCTTCGGGGCCGCCGTCCAGATGCGCGTGACGAGGCGCTTGAGCAGCGCGCCGATGAGCAGGCGCCGGACGGGCGGGAGGAGCAGGAGGACGCCGAGGCTGTCGGTCACGAAACCCGGCGTGAGCAGAAAAGAGGCGGCCAGGAACAGGCAAAGCCCGTGGAAGACCTCCTCGACCGGAAGCCGGCCGCGTTCGAGGCTTTGGCGCATCCGCGCGAGCACCGAGAGGCCTTGGTGGCGCAGGAGAAGCCCGCCGGCGACCGCAGTCGCCAAGATCGCGCCAAGCGTCGGCCAGAGGCCGATCACGCCACCCACCTCGATGAACAGCACGATCTCGATGATGGGCACGATGAGCAGTGGCAGAATCGCGATCAGGGCCATGGTTGCGGATCGTTAGGTGAACAGTTATTTAAATGTTAGGCGCTTAACTCTTTGCTGGATTTTACGGCTGCGCGCTGCGTGAGCCGCGAGCGGTGTGGCCCGCAAGCGGCGTCGCGGCGGGCAGGCCGCCCGGGTCCTCGCCTCAGGTTCCAGATTTATGGCGAACGGCTATCTCGATATCATATTCATCGCCATGGTGGCGGTGTTCATTGTGCTGCGCCTGTTCCGGGTGCTCGGCCGGCGTAGCGGCAACGAACGGCGCCCTCCGACCTTGTTCGGGCGGACCGGCGCGTCGACGGAGGCGAAGAAGAAGAGAGCCAATGTCGTCCAGCTTCCCGAGCGGCCGAGCGCCGAGCCCGCGGAGGAAGCGACGGCTGGTGCCCCCGGAGAGGCGAGCGGGCAGGATCGGGTGAGCATGGCATTGAGTCGGATCGGCGTTGCCGATCGCAGTTTCGACCGGGAACGCTTCATAGCCGGCGCCCGCGCGGCGTTCGAGACGATACTCGAGGCCTTCGCCGCGGGCGACAAGGCAGCCCTGCGCTCCCTCCTTGCCGATGACGTGCTCCACGAGTTCATGGGCGCCGTGCGCGAGCGTGTGGCCAAGAAGCAAGTTCTCGACAGCCGGTTCGTTTCGCTCGAGGCCGCCGAGATCATCGACGCCGAGCTCAGCGGGCGCTTGGCGCAGGTCACCGTGAAGTTCGTGAGCGAGCAGATCAATTGCCTGCACGATGCGGAAGGCAACTTGCTCGAGGGCGATCCCGAGAAGATTTCGCGAGTGACCGATATTTGGACGTTCGAGCGCGACGCCCACTCACGGGATCCCAATTGGCGGCTGATCGAAACCCGCAGCCCGAACTGAGGAGACCATTCCCTTGAAGACGTACGGCGGCCATGCGGTTTGGCTCGTCGTCGTTCTCTTTCTGCTCGCGGCTTGCGACGAGCGCGCGCCTTTGCCCGACCGTCTGGTGCTCGAGCCGGTCGGCTTCGATGCGCTCACGGGCTGGGGCGAGGACGCGCAGGAAGAGGCGCTCGCCACCTTCCGGCGTTCCTGCGATGTGCTTCGCGCGCGTCCCGACGATGCCTCTCTGGGCGCGGCGGGGACCGTTGCCGACTGGCGGGGGACGTGCGAGGCGGCGCTCGCCCTCGAGGAACCGTTCGGCGACGCGCGTGGTTTCTTCGAGGCCCATTTCACTCCCGTCGCGGCGTTCAACAACGATGAGCGCGAGGGCCTCTATACCGGCTACTACGAGCCCGAGCTCGCCGGCGCGCGTGCGCCTCGCCGCACGTTTGCGACGCCGCTCTACGCCCGCCCCGATGATCTTGTCAGCGTCGATCTTGGCGCCTTCCGACCCGAGCTTCAAGGAACGCGCATCGCCGGGTGGGTGATCGATGGCCATCTCGTGCCCTATGCGAGCCGTGCCGAGATCGAGGACGGCGCGCTCGAAGGGCGGGGCCTCGAGCTCGTCTGGGTCGAGGATCCGAACGACGCGTTCTTTTTGCAGATCCAGGGCTCGGGCAAGATCCGGTTCGAGGACGGCGCGGTACGGCGCATCGGCTATGCCGACTCGAACGGTCATGTCTATTTCCCGATCGGGCGCGCGCTCGTGGCCCGCGGCGAGCTCACGCGCGAGGAGGTTTCGCTTCAGTCGATCCGCGCCTGGCTCGAGGCGCATCCCGACGCGGCGCCGGAACTTCGGGCGCAAAACCCCTCCTACATCTTCTTCCAGTGGCTTCCCGGCAATGACAGCGCGCCGGGCCCCCTCGGCGCGCAAGGGGTTGCGCTTACCCCCGGGCGCTCGCTCGCGGTGGATACGCGCTTCGTGGCGCTCGGAATACCCCTTTGGCTCGAGGCGCGCGTCCCGGGCGCCGGGCCCGGCTTGTCCGATCGGTCGCTTCGCCGCCTCCTGGTTGCTCAAGATACCGGGAGCGCGATCAAGGGCCCGCTTCGAGGCGACGTCTTTTGGGGCTCGGGCGCTGCGGCCGAATGGCTCGCGGGCCAGATGAAGGCCCCAGGCCGAAGCTATCTCTTGCTTCCCGCGGCCGTGGCGCGCCGCCTCGAGGAGCACCGTGATCCTTGAAGTGTGGCGGGTTTTGCCTTGTATTCTCCCAAGGCGCAGCCCATCCTGCGGCGCCGCGGGCGGGGATGCGGCACAAGATTTAGAGTCAATTTCGGCGAGCTCGGATGATGATATCGAAGGCTCCGATACGCGTCGGGTTGTTTGTGACCTGCCTGGTCGATCTCTTCCGCCCGAGCGTCGGCCTCGCTGCGGTCAAGCTTCTCGAAGACGCGGGCTGCGTCGTCGAGGCGCCGCTTCGCCAGACCTGTTGTGGCCAGCCGGCCTACAATTCAGGTGACCGGCGTGATGCCAAGGCCATCGCGCGCCAGGTGATCGATCTGTTCGAGGGTTACGATTACGTCGTGGTTCCCTCGGGCTCTTGCGGCGGAATGCTCCATGAGCATTACCCGCGCCTCTTCGCCGACGAGCCCGCGATGGCGCGCCGCGCCGAAGGCTTGAGCGCCCGTACCTTCGAGCTCGTCGCCTTTCTGACCGACAAGCTTGGGCTCGAACGCGTCGATGCGCGCTTCGAGGGCGCGGTCGCCTATCACGATTCCTGCTCGTGCCTGCGCGAGCTCAAGGTGCGCGACCAGCCTCGGCGGCTGCTTTCGACGGTCGAAGGCTTGACCCTGGCCGAACTCGCAAACCCTGAAATCTGCTGCGGCTTTGGCGGCGCCTTCTGCGTCAAATACCCCGAGATTTCGACCCGCATGGTCGACGAGAAGATCGAGGACATTCGCGCGAGCGGGGCAAGGACTCTGCTCGCGGCGGACCTCGGCTGTCTCATGAACATCGCCGGGCGCCTTCACCGTGAAGGCGATCGGATCGAGGTGCGTCATGTCGCGGAGGTTCTGGCCGGTATGACCGACGCGCCGCCGATCGGCGGGCGCTGAGGTCATGGAACGCACGAGTCACGCCTTCAAGGAGAGTGCGGTGCGCGCGCTTCAGGACGCGACGCTCCAGATGGCGCTCGGCAACATGCGGGTCGGCTTCGTGGGCAAGCGCCAGAAGGCGCGTGAGCGCCTGCCCGAGTTCGAGCGCCTCTGCGATCTCGCGCGCGACATCAAGGACCACACGCTTAAGCATCTCGACTTCTATCTCGAGGCCTTCGAGGCGCGCGTGAAGGCGCAAGACGGCGAAGTCCATTGGTGTCGCACGCCCGCGGAAGCACGTCAGGTGATATTGGAGATTTGCCAGCGGGTTGAGGCGCGCACCGTGACCAAGGGCAAGTCGATGATCGCCGAGGAGATCGCGCTCAACGAATTTCTCGAGGCCAACGGGATCGAACCGGTTGAGACCGACCTCGGCGAATACATCATCCAGCTCGCCCACGAGCCGCCGAGTCACATCATCGCGCCCGCGATTCACAAGACCCGCGAACAGGTCTCCGATCTGTTCTTCGAGCATCACCGCCAGTACGGCAAGACTCGACGCCTCGATGAGACGCGCGCGCTCGTCGACGAGGCACGCCAGGTCTTGAGGCCCAAATATGTCGCCGCCGATGTCGGGATCACGGGCGCGAATTTCCTCGTGGCCGAGACGGGAAGCGTCGTGATCGTCACCAACGAAGGCAACAGCGACCTCACGCGCACCCTGCCCAAGGTTCACATCGTAACCGCGAGCATCGAGAAGCTCGTGCCCAATGTCGAGGACGTCTGGACGATCTTGCGCCTGCTCGCGCGTTCGGCGACCGGCCAGGAGCTGTCGACCTACACGACCTTCGCTTCGGGCCCGCGTCAGGAAGGCGAGCTCGACGGGCCGGGGGAATTTCACGTCGTCTTGTTGGACAACGGGCGGAGCGACGTTCTCGGCACGGAGTTTCAAGACATCTTGCGCTGCATCCGCTGCGCGGCTTGCATCAATCACTGCCCGGTCTATCGCGCGGTCGGCGGGCACGCCTATGGCTGGGTCTATTCGGGCCCGATGGGCGCGGTCCTGACGCCGATGCTGATCGGCATCGAGGAGGCGGGCCATCTGCCGAACGCGTCGACCTTCTGCGGGCGCTGCGAGGCGGTCTGCCCGATGCGTATTCCGCTGCCCCGCATGATGCGCCACTGGCGCGAGCGCGAGTTCGAGGGCGGTCATTCGCCGCCCACTTTCCGCCGCGGCATCAAGCTCTGGGCGTGGCTCGCCCGGCACCCGCGTCTCTACGGGCCCGTGATGGCGCTCGCCATCGGCCTCATGGCGCGTCTCGCCGGGCGAAGGCGCCGGTTCCGGGTCCTGCCCTTGGCCGGTGGCTGGACCGGCTCGCGCGATTTTCCGGCGCCCGAGGGCCAACGCTTCATGGCCATGTGGCGCGCCCGCCGCGCCGCGCGCGGCGGGCCGTGAGCGCCGGGAAGGAAGCCGCGCGCGCGGCGATACTCGCGCGGGTGCGCGCGTCCCTGGGTCGGGGTCCCGGGGAGGCGGCCCGGCCCGACGAGCTCGCCCGGAGGCTCGCAGGCGGCCGCCCCAATCTGATTCCGGCGCGAAGCCGCGTGGGGGCTGAAGAGCGGCTCGCGCTTTTCGTCCGCATGGCCGAGGAGGTGGCCGCGAGCACGGTGCGCTGCGCGAGTCCGGACGAGGTGCCGGGCGCGGTCGGCGCCTTCCTCGCCGGCCACAACCTGCCGTCCGAGCTCGTGATGGCGCCGGAGGTCGAAGGCTATCCGTGGCATGCGGCGCCGACCCTCACCCTCCGCAAGGGCCGGGCCTCGAAGGACGATCTCACGGGCCTGACCGGCGCCTTCGCCGGCATCGCCGAGACCGGAACCCTGATGATGGTGGCCGGCCCCAAGAGCCCGACCACCCTTAACTTCCTGCCCGACAACCACGTCGTCCTCTTGCCCACGGGCCGCATCTTCGGCGCCTATGAGGAGGCCTGGGCGGAGCTTCGCCGCCAAAGCCCCCGGCGCCCGCCCACGACCGTCAACTTCATCACCGGCCCCTCGCGCACCGCCGACATCGAACAGACGATGCAGCTTGGGGCCCACGGGCCCCGGCGGCTGCACATCATCCTGGTGGGCCCGGACGCGCCCCCGGGCGAAGCGCCCCCGGGCGAAGAGGGATGAGCGGGGCGGGCAAGGATAAGCGTACCCCGAGCCGGGACGAGCGCCGGCTCTGGCGCGCCGCGATGCGCGATGCGACCCCGATCGGCGGGCCTCAGGCCGGCGGGCCGGCGCCCGACGCGCCCGGGGAAGACGCTGCCCCCGTTGCCCCCGCCGCCGTTTCACCGCCCCCACCGTCGCGCCCGGCGCCCGATCTGCCGGAGCTTTCCCTAGGGCAAGCGCGCGGCCTCGATAAACGCACGGCACTCCGGCTCAAGCGGGGCCAGATCAAGCTCGAGGGGCGGATCGATCTTCACGGTCATCGCCGGGCCGAGGCCCACGCCATGCTGAGCGCCTTCATCGAGGGCTCCTATGGGGCGGGCAAGCGCTGCGTGCTCGTGATCACGGGCAAAGGCTGGGGCTCGGGCCTCGCGCGCCACGGCCGGGAGGGCATCTTGCGCCAGGCGGTGCCCCGCTGGCTCAACTCGAGCCCCTTGCGCGCGCGGGTGCTCGCCATCGCCACCGCGCAGCCCAAGGACGGGGGCACGGGCGCGCTTTACGTCCTGCTCCGGCGCCGGCGCTAGAGCCGTTCGCGATCACTTTGAGCCGGCTCCGGGCCGCGAGTGCGGCGCGCGCGCTCCCAGGCCACCCTGCGCCAAAGGCGCGGAATTCCTTGCCAGCGCTGGTAATGTCCCATATCTTGTGGTTGGGGTTGTCGCACCCACAACAACTAGACTAGGGAAAAGGTATGACCTGGACAGACGAGCGTGTCGAGATCGTCACCAAACTTTGGAGCGAGGGCCTCACCGCCAGCGCGATCGGCCGGCGGATCGGCGTCACGAAGAACGCCATCGTGGGCAAGGTGCATCGCCTCGGGCTTGCGGCCCGCCAGTCGCCGATCCGCAAGCCGGTCGCGGAGCCGGTGGTGGAGCCGGAGCCGGTGGTGGAGCTCACCGGCCCGCCCTGTCATTGGCCGATCGGCGAGCCGGACAAGAACGACTTCCGCTATTGCGGCAAGGCGGCGCTGGCGGACAAGCCCTATTGCCCGGAACATGACAAGCGCGCCTACATCCGTCAGGTCCCGAGGCGCGGGGTGAACGCGGCCTAGCCCTTCCCTCGGCCTTCGGCCCTCGGCGCCCAGCCCTCGATCGAGGGCCGCGCCTCGATCCTAGGAGAGCGGAGAGACTTCGACCCGGCTGTCGGAGAAGGTCGGCGCGCGGCCCAGATCGGCGTAGGCGTCGGAGTTGACCGCCGCGACGGTGCGCCCCTCCTGCCCATCGGCCATCCAATAGCCCATCGGCGCGACCACCACCCCGGGCCTCACGTCCCGGGTGATGCGTACGACGGCCTGGAAGGCCCCGCGCGCGTTGTGGACCCGGACCCGGGAGCCCTCGGCGATGTTGCGCGCGCTCGCGTCCTCGGGATTGATCATGACGTGCTGTTCCCCGGCATGGCGTGCTTGCGTCGGGAGGTTGGCGAAGCTCGAATTGATGAAGGCGTGGCTCTTGGGCGAGAGGCTGTTGAGCGGATAACGCCCCCCCTCGCCGTCCTCGGGTGGGGTCCAGTTCGGCAAGGGGTCGATCGGCTCGCCCGCTTGAAACTCTTCCGAGCCCTGCCGGAAGCTCGCAAAGACGAAGTTGCCGCCTTCGGCGAGCGAGGATTTGAACTCGCATTTGCCGGAAGGCGTCGGGAAGTTTCCTTCCGCGTGGGGCGCGCGCGCGCCCATGTCGAGCTTCGCGAAACCGTCGCGTTTGAGGCTGTCGAGCGTCATGCCCTGCAGCTTCGGATCGCTCCAATCGAGCGCCTCGAGAGCGATCTCCTCATCGCTCCTCTGGAAGTAGGGGTCGTTGAAGCCCATGGTCCGGGCGAGCCGGCGGAAGAGCTCGGTGTTGGAGACCGCCTCGCCCAGAGGCGCGATCGCGGGCTCGTTGATCGCGAGATAGTACTGGCCCCAGGACGATATAAGCTCGAACTGCTCGAGCTGTGTCGTCGCCGGCAGAACGAGGTCGGCGAAGCGCGCGGTGTCGGTGACGAACTGTTCGCTCACCACGGTGAAGAGATCGTCGCGCGCGAGCCCGGCGAGCACCTTCTCCTGCTCGGGCAGGACGATCGCGGGGTTGGCGTTATAGACCACCAGGGATTTGATCGCGGGATCAAGCCCGAGCTCGCCGGTCAGCGCCCGCCCCAGCCGCCACTGATTGATCACGCGCGTGCCCGGGCGGATCCAGTCGGCGCGCAGGATACGCTCCATGTTGAACGGGAAGGCGAATTCGGGCGCGAGCGACATGCCGCCGCCGATCTGCCGCCAGGCGCCGACGAGCGCCGGCAGGCAGGTGATCGCGCGCACCGCCTGGCCGCCGCCGGCATGGCGTTCGATGGCGACGCCCGAGCGGATCACCGCCGGCTCCGTGGTGGCGAACTCGCGCGCGAGCTTTCGGATATCTGCGGGCGCGAGCCCGGTGATTGTGGCGACCTTCTCGGGCGGATATTCGCCCGCGCGTTCCTTCAGCTCTTCGAAGCCCAGGGTGTAGCGCGCGACATAGTCGTGATCGATGAGATCCTCGGCGATGATCGCGTTGATCAGGCCGAGCGCGAGCGCGCCGTCGCTGCCGGGCCGGAGCGCGAGATGCCAGTCGGCCTTGCGCGCGGTGCGCGTTCGGACCGGATCGATGACCACGACCTTGGCGCCGTTCTTCTGCGCCTCGGCGATGAACGGCCAGTGGTGGAGGTTGGTGCTGATCGTGTTGATCGCCCAAAGGACGATGTATTTGGCGTGCCGGAAGTCTTCGGGATCGGTCCCGGGGGTATCGCCCACGGTCATGAAATAGCCGGTGAAGGCCCCGGAGCCGCAAAAGGTCCGCTCGGTGATCGAGGCGCCCAGGCGGTTGAAGAAGGCATCCCCGACATTCATCCCGTTGAGCACGCCCATGGCGCCGAGATAGCTGTGCGGAAGGATCGCCTCGGCGCCCTCGGCCTCGATGATCGCCGTCCAGCGCTCTCCGATCTCGGCCAGCGCGGCCTCCCACGAGATCGCCCGGAACCGGCCCTCGCCCTTGGCGCCCGCGCGTTTCAGGGGGTGGAGCACGCGCTCAGGGCTGTAGACCCGCTCGGTGTATTTGTTGACCTTGACGCACAGCCCGCCCCGGGTGAAGGGGTGGTCCGGATTGCCCCGAACGCCCGTCGCCTTGCCGTCCTCGAGATCGACGAGCATCGCGCAGCCGTCCGGGCAGTCATGGGGGCAGGCCGCGAAGACCGTGCGTTTCGACGATCGTGCCATGGCGTTCTTCTCCGCAGACGCACCGCCGGGCTCTCGCTGGCCCTTGGTCTTGGGGACGCGCACCGCTTCACTCTACGCCCGGGCGCCAGCGCCTGTCCACGCCGCGCCGGTGAACACCGCGCCGGTGAACACCGCGCCGGTGAACACCACACCGGTAAACGCGCCGGTGAACGCGCCCGTGGGCGGGCCTAGAGGATGAACTTGGAGAGGTCGGCGTCCTTGGCGAGGTCGCCCACCGTCTCCATGACATGGGCCTCGTCGATCGTGAGCGTTGAGCCCGAGCGGTCGGAGGCGTTGAAGCTGATGTCTTCGAGGAGGCGCTCCATCACGGTGTGAAGGCGGCGCGCGCCGATGTTCTCGATCGCCCGGTTCACCTCGGCCGCGATCCGCGCGATCGCCTCGACGCCGTCCTCGGTGAAGTCGAGGGTCACCTCCTCGGTCCCCATGAGCGCGGTGTATTGGTGAACCAGGCTGTTCTCGGGTTCGGTCAAGATCCTCCTCAAATCCTCTTGCTTGAGCGCCTTGAGTTCGACGCGGATGGGCAGGCGCCCTTGGAGTTCGGGCAAGAGGTCCGAGGGCTTCGCGAGATGGAAGGCGCCCGAGGCGATGAACAGGATATGATCGGTGCGCACCGTGCCGTGGCGGGTCGCGACCACGGTGCCCTCGATGAGCGGCAAGAGGTCCCGTTGCACGCCTTCGCGGCTGACATCGGCGCCGAAACGCTCGGAACGCGCGCAGATCTTGTCGATCTCGTCGAGGAACACGATGCCGTTCTGCTCGACCTCCGTGATCGCCTGCTTGATCACTTGATCCTGATCGAGAAGCTTGTCGCTTTCCTCGGCGATGAGCAGTTCGTAGGAATCATCCACCGTCATGCGCTTCGGCTTGGTGCGCCCGCCGAGCGCCTTTCCGAAGATATCGCCCAGATTGACCATGCCCATCTGCGCCCCCGGCATGCCCGGGATCTCGAAGGTCGGCAAGCTTCCGGCGCCGGTGTCCTGGACCTCGACCTCGATCTCCTTGTCCCCGAGCGAGCCCTCGCGCAAGAGCTTACGGAACTTCTGGCGGGTCTCTTCGCCCGCCTTGGATCCGACGAGGGCCTCGAGCACGCGCTCTTCCGCGGCGAGCTCCGCCTTGGCCGAAACCTCCTTGCGCATGCGCGCGCGCTTCATGGTGATGGCGATCTCCAGGAGGTCGCGCACGATCTGTTCGACGTCGCGCCCGACATAACCCACCTCGGTGAACTTCGTCGCCTCGACCTTCAGGAAGGCCGCCTGGGCGAGGCGCGCGAGCCGGCGCGCGATCTCGGTCTTGCCGACGCCGGTCGGCCCGATCATGAGGATGTTCTTGGGCAGGATCTCCTCGCGCAAGGATTCGGGCAGCTGAAGGCGCCGCCACCGGTTTCGGAGCGCGATCGCGACGGCGCGCTTGGCGTTGTCCTGGCCGATGATGAAGCGGTCGAGCTCGGAAACGATCTCGCGGGGGCTGAAGGCGGTCATGGCGGCGGCATCAACCCGGCAGACGTTCGAGCACGATGTTTTCGTTGGTGTAGACACAGATGTCGGCCGCGATGCCAAGCGCCTTTCGGGCGATCTCCTCGATGCTCAAACCGTCCATGCCCATGAGCGCGCGCGCCGCGGCGAGCGCGTAGGTTCCACCCGAGCCCAAACCGATCAGGCCGTCCTCCGGCTCGAGCACGTCGCCCGTCCCGCTCAACAGGAGCGAGACCTCGCGATCGGCGACCGCCATGAGCGCTTCGAGACGGCGAAGGTAACGGTCGGTGCGCCAATCCTTGGCGAGCTCCACGCAGGCCCGGGTCAGCTGGCCCGGATGCTGGTCGAGCTTGGCCTCGAGCCGTTCGAAGAGGGTGAACGCGTCCGCCGTGGCGCCCGCGAAGCCCGCGATGATTGCGCCGTCGCCCAGGCGCCTCACCTTGCACGCGTTCGACTTGATGATCGCGTCGCCGAGGGTGACCTGCCCGTCGCCCGCGATCACCACCTCCTCGGCCTTGCGCACCGAAAGGATCGTCGTGCCGTACCAACGGGAGGGATCGTGCTCCGCCATGTTCTTAGCCCTTAGGCCCCATCATTTCGTCGTTTCAAACATGTGGCGTCGGCCCCGCCGCGGTCAAGCCTCGATCCGGCCGGCTCTCGATGAGGGCAAGCCTCTGGGAGGCCAAGCCTCTAGCGGAGCGGCGGCCTTCCTGGTAAAAAAGCGCGCGCCGTCGGCCGAGCCCCTGCAATCACTCCCCTTGGGGGTCGAAAGGAAGACACCATGCGCCGCGCGAAGGCGGAGCGCACCACCAAAGAAACGCGGATCGAAGCCGAGGTCAATCTCGACGGCACGGGCACCTACGACGTGGCGTCCGGGATCGGCTTTCTCGATCACATGCTCGAGCAGCTCTCCAGGCACAGCCTGATCGATCTCACCTTGCGCGCTAAAGGAGACCTGCACATCGACTTCCATCACACCACGGAAGACACGGGCATCGTGATCGGCGAGGCGGTCTCCAAGGCGCTCGGCGATCGTCGCGGCATTCGCCGCTTCGCCTCGGCGGTGATTCCGATGGACGAGACCCTCACGCGCGTGGCGCTCGATCTGGGCAACCGGCCGTACCTCATCTGGCGGGTCGGGTTCTCGAAGCCCAAACTCGGTGAGATGGACACCGAACTCTTCAAGGAATGGTTCCAGGCCTTCGCGCAACATGCCGGCGTCACCCTGCATGTCGAGAACCTCTATGGCGAGAACAACCATCACATCGTCGAGTCCTGCTACAAGGGTCTGGCGCGCAGCTTGCGCGGGGCAATCGACATCGACCCGCGCCAGAAGCACGCGGTTCCCTCGACCAAGGGAACCCTGAGCAGTTCGTCCGTGGACTGACGAAACGATGCGTGTCTATACGGTACATCTGCCTCCCTGGACCAAAGGCGGGGCGAAGGACGCGGTCTTTCTGGGCGAGGGTTTTTCGCTGCCCGCGGCGATCTTCGGACCCTTCTGGGCGCTCTATCACGGCCACTGGCGCACGACGCTTCTGCTCTTGGCCGGCCTCGTCCTGCTTGGCCTGATCGCGGAGCAGCTTCGCTTCGACGTGCCCTCGGGCGTCGTGCTGCTGCTCGGCTATCTCGTCTTCGTGGGCTTCAATGGCAATGATTGGCGTCGCTCAGGCCTCGAGCGGCAAGATTACCGGTTGGATCGAGTGGTCGTCGCGAAGAACCGCGAAGAGGCGGAGTTGCGCTACTTCGCCGCCGCCGCCGCCGTCTAGAGTGTCCTCGCTCCCATGAGCGTTGCAATCGTCGATTACGGTTCCGGGAACCTGCGTTCGGCAGCCAAGGCGTTCGAGCGCGCGGCCGGGGAATCGGGCTTGGGTCCCGCCATCGAGGTCACCGACGACGCCAAGAGGCTTTCGCGGGCAAGCCACATCGTGCTGCCCGGCGTCGGCGCCTTCGCCGATTGCAAGCGCGGCTTGACGGCGCTTCCCGGGATGTGGGAGGCGCTCAACCGCGAGGTGATCGACAACGCCAAGCCCTTCCTCGGCATCTGCGTCGGCATGCAGCTGATGGCGACGCGCGGGCTCGAGCATGGCGCGGAGGACGGACTGGCATGGATCGCGGGCGAGGTCGCGCCGATCGAGCCCAAGGGCAGCGACCTCAAGGTGCCGCATATGGGCTGGAACGACCTCGCTTTCGAAGGCGGCCATGCGCTGCTCGCCGGCATCTCGCCCGGGGAGCACGCCTATTTCGTGCACAGCTATCATTTCGTGTGCGGGCGCGCCGCCGAGCGGGTCGCCTGGGTCGACTATGGCGGGCGGCTCGCCGCGATGGTTGCGCGCGACAATATCGCCGGCACCCAGTTCCACCCCGAGAAGAGCCAGAGAACCGGGCTCAAGCTGATCTCGAATTTCCTTCGATGGAGGCCGTGACGCGATGGCGGTGGACAAGGTCAAGAAGCTCTCGAAACGCGACCTGACGGAGCTCACGGACGCCTCGGAGGCGGCGATTCGCGACGGCAGCGGCTTCGGCTGGGTCGAGGTGCCGCCCCGCGCCGTGCTCGAGCGCTATTGGCGCGGCGTCCTGGTGGTGCCCACCCGAAGCCTCTTCCTCGCCCGTTTCGAGAACGTCGTGTGCGGCTCGGTCCAGCTCGTCGAGCCGCCGAAGAACAAGGAGGTCTGGAGCTTCGCCGCGACCATCGACACCCATTTCGTGGCGCCCTGGGCGCGCGGGCACGGGCTCGCGCACGATCTCGTGGACGCGGCCGAGGCCGAGGCGGTCACTCAAGGCTATCAGGTGCTCAATTTGAGCGTCACTGCGACCCAGACGCAGGCCATCCAGCTCTATGAGGGGATAGGCTACATGCGCTGGGGGACGCTCCCGAGATACGCGCTGGTCAAGGGCAAGTTCGTTCCGGGGCACTTCTACACCAAGGATCTCTGAATGATTCTGTTTCCGGCGATCGACCTCAAGGAGGGCAAGTGCGTTCGTCTGCTTCGGGGCGACATGGCGAAGGCGACGGTCTACTCGACCGATCCCGCGGCCCAGGCGCGCCGATTTGAGGATGCGGGCTTCGCCTGGATCCATGTGGTGGATCTGGACGGCGCGCTCGCGGGGCGCTCGGTGAACGGGTCGGCCGTCGAGGCGATCCTTGAGGCGAGCGGGCTTCCGGTCCAACTGGGCGGCGGGATCCGCGACCTCGCGGCGATCGAGGGCTGGCTCGCGAAGGGCGTCGCGCGCGTCGTGCTCGGCACCGCGGCCGCGCGCGACCCGTCCCTGGTCGAGGAGGCCTGCCGGCGCTTCGAGGGACGGATCGCGATCGGGGTCGATGCGCGCGACGGGCGGGTCGCGGTCGAGGGCTGGGTCGAAACCGCCGATATCGCCGTTCACGAGCTCGCGCGGCGCTACGAGGACGCGGGCGCAGCGGCGCTCATCCACACCGACATCGCCCGCGACGGCGCGCTCGAAGGCGTGAACGTCGAGGCGACCGCCGAGCTCGCGCGCGCGGTCAAGACGCCGGTGATCGCCTCAGGGGGCGTCGCCTCGCTCGACGATCTTGCCCGACTCAAAGAGGTCGAGGACGCGGGCATCGTCGGGGTGATCTCAGGCCGCGCGCTCTATGACGGGCGGCTCGATGCGGCCCAGGCGCTTCGGCTCTTGGCCGGGCCTTAAGGGCTCATGCTGAAACGGCGCATCATTCCCTGTCTCGACGTCAAGGGCGGCCGGGTCGTCAAGGGCGTGCGTTTCGTCGATCTCGTGGATGCCGGCGATCCGGTCGAGCAGGCCAAGGTCTACGACGCGC
>JAPUJA010000313.1 GCA_027296525.1 Pseudomonadota bacterium
CGATCCCCACTGGCGGAACTACAGCGTGCGCACCTCGATGGGCGACGTGCTCCAGATTCTCACCGCAACCAACATCCACGAGGTGGTCGTGATCGGCACGTCGATGGGGGGCATCATCGCAATGGTACTGGCGGCCGTGCAGCCCAGGACGCTCGCCGGCGTCGTGTTGAACGACGTCGGCCCCGACATCAATCTGGCCGGGCTCAAGCAGATCGTCGAGTGGGTGGCGGTCGATCGCCCGCAACCGGACCTCGAGAGCGCGGCCCGGTTCATCAGGCAGAACGCGAGCGAGATCGGGGTCAGAAGCGATGAAGGCTGGCTCAAGCTCGCCCGCAACACCTATGCGGAAGGACCGGACGGCAAGCTGCATTTTGACTACGATCTCGCGCTCGTGCGCCCGCTCGCGGAGCTCGTGACCGCGGGCCAGGCCTCGCCCGTCGATCTCTGGCCCTTCTTCCGCGCCCTTCGGCGCATCCCGGTTCTCCTCATCCGGGGCGAGCGTTCGACGATCCTGAGACGCGAGACGGTAAAGGCCATGGCCGAGGCGAAGCCCGATCTGATATGCGTCGAGGTCGCGGGCGCGGGCCACGTGCCGATGCTGGACGAGCCGGAGGCGCTCGATGCGATCGATGACTTCCTCGCCCAACACTGAGACCGGCCGCGCCCGGCTGCCCGACGTCCGGGACGTTGAAGGCGCCGCCCGGCGGCTGCGCGGCAAGGCACGGCTCACGCCGCTCCTCGAATCGGCGCTTCTCAACGCGGAAACCGGCGCTCGCCTGCTGATCAAGGCCGAGCCGCTGCAGCTGACGGGCTCCTTCAAGTTCAGGGGCGCGTACAACCGGATAAGCCGGATCCGCGGCGCGCGAAGGGCGGCGGGCGTGGTCGCCCACTCGTCTGGAAACCACGCCCAAGGCGTGGCCGCCGCGGCGCATATCCTGGGCCTTCCGGCGGTGATCGTCATGCCCGACGACGCCCCGGCGGCGAAGATCGAGGGCACCCGCTTCTGGGGCGCCGAGATCGTTCTCTACGACCGCCGGAGCGAGGACCGCGAGGCGCTCGCGCGGCGGCTCACGGCCGAACGGCGCGCGACCCCGGTGCCGCCCTACGACGACCGCTTCGTGATCGCGGGTCAAGGCACGGTCGGGTGCGAGATCGCCGCCCAGGCCCGCGCGCTCGGGGCCGCGCTCGATCTGGTGCTCGTTCCCTGCGGCGGCGGCGGCCTGATCGCGGGCTGCGCGCTCGCGCTCGAGCACGCCTCGCCGGGGACCCCGATCTACGCCGTCGAGCCCGAGGCCCATGACGATACGAAACGCTCCCTCGAGGCCGGCCGGCGGACCGGCGCGTCGAGCCCCGAGGCCCAATCCATCTGCGATGCGTTGCGCCTTCCCATGCCGGGCATGCTGACCTTCGCGATCAACCGAGCGCGCGTCGCGGGCGGCCTGGTGGTCACGGACGGCGAGGTCGCGCGCGCCATGGCCGCCGCCTTCCGGCATCTCAAGCTCGTGCTCGAGCCCAGCGGCGCGGTCGCGCTCGCCGCGGCGCTCTCGGGCCGGATCGAGCTTCGGGGCAAGACCGTCGCGATCATCGCCTCGGGCGGCAATGTCGATCCCCGGTTATTTTGCGACGCAATATGCCAGGACTCAAACATGGCGTAACGAGCAATAGCCGATTTCGCATTTACACAATCTCCGGCTTCGTGCTAGAGGCTTGCCCGCCCCCTGCACGCGCCGGGGCCGACGATGAGGTCGCCCGCGCGCGGTGCGATCCCCCTCCATCCGGGAGCCGAGCCATGTCCGACGCCAAGCATGTCCTCGAGCTGATCAAAGAGAAGGAGGTCGCCTATGTCGACCTCCGCTTCACCGACCTGCGCGGCAAGTGGCAGCATCTCGGATTTCCGGCGAGCGCCATCACCGAGGACCTCTTGGGCGAGGGCGTCATGTTCGACGGCTCCTCGATCGCCGGATGGAAGGAAATCAACGAGTCCGACATGGGGCTTCGCCCCGACCCGGCGAGCGCGGTGATCGATCCCTTCGCCGCCCAAACCTCGCTCATTCTGTTCTGCGACGTCTTCGAGCCCGACACGGGCGAAGCCTATGCCCGCGATCCGCGTTCGACCGCACGCCGCGCGGAGGCCTATCTGAATTATTCCGGGATCGGCGATACCGCCTATTTCGGGCCCGAGGCGGAGTTCTTCGTGTTCGACGACGTGCGCTTCGAATGCACGATGCACCGGGCCTTCTACTCCCTCGACTCGTCCGAAGGGCCCCATGCGAGCGGACGGCGGATGCGCGACGGAAACCCCGGACACCGTCCGCCGATCAAGGGCGGTTACTTTCCGGTCCCGCCCGTCGATTCGGGCAGCGATCTGCGCGCGGAAATGCTGACGCTCATGGCCGAGATGGGCCTCGGCGTCGAAAAACACCACCACGAGGTGGCGCCCAGCCAGCACGAGCTCGGCTTTCGCTACGACACGCTCTTGCGCTCGGCCGACTGCACCCAGATCTACAAATATGTCGTGCACAATGTCGCGCATTCCTACGGCAAGACGGCGACCTTCATGCCGAAGCCGGTCAAGGACGACAATGGTTCCGGTATGCATGTGCATCAGTCGATCTGGAAGGGCGGCAAGCCGCTCTTCGCCGGAACCGGCTACGCCGACCTTTCGGAGAGCGCGCTCCACTATATCGGCGGCATCATCCGTCACGCGCGCGCGATCAACGCCTTCACCAATCCTCTGACGAACAGCTACAAGCGGCTCGTCCCCGGCTTCGAGGCGCCGGTGCTGCTCGCCTATTCCGCGCGCAACCGTTCGGCGGCCTGCCGCATTCCGTTCGCCGACAGCCCCAAGGGCAAGCGCGTCGAGGTGCGCTTTCCTGACCCCGGCGCCAATCCCTACCTCGCCTTCGCCGCGATGCTGATGGCCGGTCTCGACGGCATCGAAAACCGCATCCATCCGGGCGATGCGATGGACAAGAACCTCTACGACCTGCCGCCCCAGGAACTCGAGAACGTTCCGACGGTGTGCGAGAGCCTGCGCCAGGCGCTCGAGGCGCTCGACGAGGACCGGGCGTTTCTGAAAAAAGGCGACGTCTTCTCGGATGACTTGATCGACGGCTATCTCGCGCTCAAACACGAGGAGGTCAAGAAGCTCGACCTCACGCCGCATCCGATCGAGTTCAGCATGTATTACAGCATCTGACGCCGCCACGCGGTCTGACGCACCTGCCGCGCGCTCATCTCGAGCGCGCTCATCGCGAGCGCGGCCCGGCTCGGGCGCGGCCCGGCTCGGGTGCGGCCCGGCTATTGCGTAAGCACGTTCTCGAGGATGTCGAAGATGACGCCGGTCGCGCGCTGCACGAGCACGACGTCGTCGGCGACGATCACCCGTTCGAGGCCCGAACCGAGTCTGGGGAGCCGTGACTCGAGATCGTAGGGCAGGCTCCGCTTCTGGAGCCCCGGCGGAAGGGTGCCGTATTTATCGATGTGCTTCTGCAAGCCCGGCGGCAGCTCGTCGCGCTTGGCGAGCCCGTAGGGCAGGTCGCCAGAGGCGTCGGGCTCGAGCCCGCCGAAGAAGTCCCGAATGAGCTCCTTTTCCACGGAGCTGAAGACGGGCTTCTCGCCGGGGGACTGGACGGTGAACAGGTCGTCGAGGGTGTCGGCCGCGTTCTTCTTGTCCTTGTCCTTATCGGACTTCTCGACCTCGTCCTTGGACTGGCTCCCGGCGGCCTCGATGTCCATCGCGATCGGGAGCGAGGCGGCGAGAAAGCCCGCGGCGATGAGCAATGAAATCAGGAGACGCATTGTCTTAGCCCTCACAAGGGATGGTTCGAAATCCGTGACCGCCGCTCAAGGGCGGCTCGCTCGGCGAGGCCGTAAGCGAAGATTGCCGAACGGACCGGGCTCAATCAACCGCTGTCTTCGTCCTCGTCGTCGTCGGGCTTCTGAACCTCGTCCTTGGACTTGCTCCCGGCGCCCGCCTCGGCGTCGAACGCGACCGGAAGCGAGCCGGCGAGAAAGCCCGCGACGATGAGCAACATAATCAGGAGACGCATTGTCTTAGCCCTCACAAGGGATGGGTCGAGAACCCCACCGGCGCCCCGCAGAGCCCACTCAAACCCGAGCGGTAACCAGGAATTCTCAACACTTTCAATAGTTTCCTGTTGATACCGTGGCTCTATGACGCCCGGCACCCAGCCGTCAATCCGATCATAGAATACTCCCACAAGCGCCGGGTTGAGGGATCAAATCTTCGCGACCGGGGCGCCGGCCGTGGCGGGGTTTAAGGCGCGCCCTCGCCGGTTATCTTGATCAAGACGGTCCCGCCGCGCGCGGTGAAGCCCACATAGTCGTAGGCCAGCCTTCGGGCGCCGACCAGCTCCTGGAAGGCCCGGAACTCGTGGGCCTGCCAGTTCGGGTAGTTGAAGTAGTCGTCGAACACCATGACCGTTCCCGGCACGAGACGCGGCCCGATCAGCTCGAGCACGGTCTTGCTCGAGGCGTAGAGGTCGCAGTCCATATGGACGAAGGCGACCGGCCCGCCATGCTCGTCGAGGAAGGGGGCGAGGGTTTGATCGAACCAGCCGCGGTGGAGCGTGACGTTCGCCGGCACGCGCGGCAACCGGCCCTTCATGTCGAACGCCCCGCGGCGCTCCATCGTCCCCTCCCAGTCCTCCGGCAACCCCTCGAAGGAGTCGAAACCGTGGACCCGGCGGCGCGTCCCGGAGGCAATGGCGCGGATCGTGTTGCCCTTGTAGACGCCGAACTCGAGGAACAGCCCGTCGAGCCCGGCCGCGCCCACGGCGTCACGAAGCAGATCCCAGCGGGTCGGGAAGATCCGGCAGTGGACCATATGCTTCTTGATGTAGGCGACCGCTTCGCGCTTGGCGTCGAGCTGCAGATCGAGCAGCAGATCGCGCGCGAAATAGCTGTAGGCGATCCGGCGGAACAGCCGGTCGGTGAAGCGGCGGCGGCGTTTGTGAAACCAGCCCATGGCGTTTCCTTGCGAAGCCGAGCTCACTCGCGCCAGCGCCCGCCCGCGCGCCCATTCATGCACGGAGCGGCCTCCAAGACGAAGAAAAAGGGCGGGCCCGAAGATCCGCCCCACGGTTGTCGGCAGAGCTCAAGGGTTGGGGGCGAACCCCTGGCTTGTATCGAGCAAGGAACGCCGCGAGGCATTTCTTGCCAGACTGGGCCTTTAAATTTGCCTGGACGTTTTAATGCTCGCCCTCGTCGGTGATTATGCCCGCTCCCATGGGATTGCCAACCTGCACAAAGTAATTAGGCGAGCAAGCGGGGTAGAACGAAAGGCTCATGTCGATGCGCGCCCGACGGGTTCCACGGGCCTTCGGCAAGCCGCGCGAGAGGTGGGATTCCGGGAACGACGCCCGTGAAAGGACGAAGAAAGAGAAGGGACGCGATGGTCGAGGAGCGCTTCAGACGCAAAACCAGGGGAGGCAACCATATATAACCGAACCGATGAAGCCGACGCCGTCATTGCCTTGGCGGGCCGCATGGACAGTGGCGCTCTGTGCTATCATTGAAGTGCATGCTCCAAGCCCAAGTACCCAAACCGCCGG
>JAPUJA010000314.1 GCA_027296525.1 Pseudomonadota bacterium
TGAGCCGCGCCGGGGTGAGGCGTTTCCTCGTGGGCGAGTCGCTCATGCGTCAGAACGACGTCGCCGCGGCCACGGCGGCGCTCCTCGGTCGCGCGGCATGAAGGAAAAGCACAAGCCCATGGCCGAGCTGAGCCATCTCGATGCCGAGGGCAAGGCCCGCATGGTCGACGTCTCGGACAAGGAAGAGACCGAACGCCGGGCGAGCGCGCGCGCCAGCGTGCTGATGGCGCCGGAAACCCTCGAGCGAATCACCCAAGGCGGGATCGCGAAGGGCGATGTCCTTTCGGTCGCCCGTCTCGCGGGCATCATGGCGGCGAAGCGCACGCCCGAACTCATCCCGCTTTGCCACCCCCTGCCGCTGGCCTCGGTTCAGCTCGATCTCGATTGCGATCACGAGCGCCACGCCATCGACATCACGGCGACCTGCCGGCTCAAAGGACGCACCGGGGTCGAGATGGAGGCGTTGACCGCGGCCGCCGTCGCGGCGCTCACCGTCTACGACATGTGCAAGGCCATCGATCGCGCGATGCGCATCACCGACATCCGCCTCATCCATAAGAGCGGTGGAAAATCAGGAACCTTCGAGCAAGAATGAGCGGCGAGACCATGATCTCCGTCGAAGAGGCGCTCACTCGCGTAAGGCGCGCCGTTCGCGTCGTTCCGGCGGAGACGGTCAGCCTCGCGGACGGACTCGGAAGGGTCCTCGCCTCGGACCTCGCGGCGCGCGTCTCGCATCCGCCCTTCGCCGTATCCGCCATGGACGGCTATGCCGTGCGCGCCGAAGACGTCGCGCGAACGCCTGCAACGCTCACCCAGGTCGGGGCCGTGCCCGCCGGCGGCTCCTACGCGGGCACGGTCGGACCCGGCCAGACGGTGCGTATCTTCACGGGCGGCCGCCTGCCCGATGGCGCCGACGCGATCGTCATACAGGAGAACGTCGAGGCGGCGGGCGAAAAGATCACGGTGGCGCAAAGCGTGCGCCCGGGGTTGTTCGTGCGTCCCGCGGGGCTCGACTTCACCGCCGGAGCCGTCGGGCTCAGCGCGGGCCGGCGGCTGAACGCCCGAGACATCGGACTAGCGGCGGCGATGAATCAGCCGTGGCTTCCCGTGCGGCGACGGCCGCGCGTGGCGATCCTCGCGACCGGGGATGAGATCGTGTTCCCGGGCGACCCCC
Organism: Pseudomonadota bacterium; assembly: GCA_027296525.1. Lineage (GTDB taxonomy): Bacteria > Pseudomonadota > Alphaproteobacteria > UBA828 > JAPUJA01 > JAPUJA01. Next base: position 1,175 of record JAPUJA010000314.1, read on the forward strand.
TCGGGCCCAATCAGATCGTCGGCTCGAATTCCCATGCGGTGGCCGCCGCCGTCCAGGCCTTCGGTGGCGAGCCCTTCGTTCTCGGAATCGCCCGCGATCAGGCCGATGCCCTGAAGACCTTCGCGGGCGCCGCCGAGGGCGCGGATTTGTTGATCACAACCGGCGGCGTCTCGGTCGGCGAGCATGATCTCGTGCGCCGCACCCTCGAAGAGATCGGCTTCGCGTTCGACTTCTGGAAGATCGCGATGCGGCCGGGCAAGCCGCTCACCTTCGGCCAGCGTGGCGAGGGCTTGATGCTCGGCCTGCCGGGCAACCCAGTGTCGGCGCTTGTCTGCTCGCTCATCTTCGTCAAGCCTTTGCTTCGGGCGATGCTCGGGCTTGCCGAGCAGGATAACGCGCTCGAAACCGCCAAGGCCGGACGGGATCTGGCCGCGAACGACGAGCGCCAGGAGTATGCGCGCGCCCATTTGAGCGCCGGCGCCGACGGCGAGCTCGTGGCGACCCCGTTCAAGAAGCAGGACAGCGCCATGCTCTCCCTGTTGACCGAGGCGGACGGCCTCATCGTTCGCCCGCCCTTCGCGCCCCCGGCGCGCGCGGGCGAGGCCATTCGCATCATCCGCTTCGGGCCCGAGCTTTACGGCCTCTGAGCCAGAATGCGGAGACGCGCGTGCCGCCCGGTCCCGTGAAATTCGCCCTCGCGGCAAATTTTTTGCTTGACCCAAATGCAGAACTAAAATAGAACATATAGTGTCAATCGGAGTTCCCAAACACTATTTCTAGGAGGCGGCGTTGCTCACCAGGAAGCAGCTCGAACTGCTCCTCTTCATCGATGGACATCTGAAGGAGCATGGCATCTCACCCTCCTTCGAGGAGATGAAGGAAGCCGTAAACCTCAAGTCGAAATCCGGAATCCACCGCTTGGTCACCGCCTTGGAAGAGCGCGGCTTCTTGCGCCGTCTGCCCCACCGGGCCCGGGGGTTGGTGATAATCAAGCTCCCGGCGCTCGCCGGCGACGCCGCGAGCCGCCCCTCCCGCGAAGGCTTCGCTCCGAGCGTCATTCAAGGAAATTTCAGGAGCTCGCTTTCGGGCTCGGCGCGAAACGACGATACCGAAACCGTCACCCTGCCCCTCTATGGGCGGATCGCCGCCGGCACGCCGATCGAGGCGCTGCGCGACCCCAACGAAATGATCGAGGTCCCGGCCGCCATGCTGGGCGGAGGCAGCCACTACGCCCTCCAGATCGAAGGCGACTCGATGATCGATCTCGGTATCTTGGACGGCGATACGGTGATCATCGAGCAATCCGAGACGGCCGAGAACGGCCAGATCGTCGTGGCGCTCGTGGACGACAACGAAGCGACCCTCAAGCGGATCCACCGCAAAGGCGAATCCATCGCGCTCGAGCCGGCCAACCCCGCCTATGAAACGCGCATCTTCGGCCCGGGGCGGGTCAAGGTGCAGGGCCGCCTGACCACGCTCATTCGCAAATATTAGCGCCGAGGACGAGCACGGAACGCGCCGCCCCAAGACCACGCCGGCCCAAGACGCGGTCGGCGCGTTTTTTTATCGCCTGCGACTCCGCCCGCGCGCTTAACTATTTTCTCGTACGATCGAGGGTCCAGGGCCGCTCGCCGCGCGCCTCCCGCACGCTCCGGACGCGCACACCGTCGTCTTCGAACCAAAATGCGTAGGCGCCCTCGCGCCAGACATCGAACCGGTCGACGACGATTGGAACCTCCGGGCAGGCCCCGAACACGGGCACGAGGCTCACGACGAGATCGGCGATCGCGCAATCGTCGATCAACGCGCGCGGGTCCGCCACCAGCGCCGTGACCCGATCGCCGGCGCGATAAATACAGCCGAGCCGGTCGCAGGCGAGACGGCCATCGGCGCTCGTCCCCTCCTTCGGCCAGGGCGCCGGTTCCGCTTGGCCCGAACGGCGAAGCCAGATTTCACCCGCGAAGCGCGCCCGCGTTTTGCTCGAAAGCGCGAGCGTGCCGTCGGCATACTTCACGGCGAAGAGTTTGCCGCGGCCATCGACCAGGATGTCGGGGGTGTCGATGAACAGCACGAAGGCGAGCCCGCCGACGATCGGCAGGACGCCGAAGAGCCGCCAGCGCCGCCGCCAGAGGCAAAGCCAGATGCTGCCGGCGACGATCAAGACGAGCGCGCCGATCGGCATCGCCGGCACCAGCGTGACCGCGCCCGGCCAGCCGGAAACCGTGCGCGCGATCCAAAGGACGGCCTCGATCCCCCAAGCCATGGGCACCAGCGCCAACGCCTCGGCGCCGAACGGCATCAGCAGGAAGGCGACGATGCCCCAAGGCATGATCCAGAAGGCCGTGATCGGCACCGCGCCCAGATTCGCGACCAGGCTGTAATCGGCGATCCGGTTGAAATGGTAGGCGGCAAAGGGCGCGGTCGCGAGCCCGGCGACCAGGGTCGTCAGCGTGACCGCCGAGAAATAAACCATCGGACGCACGCCCCAACGCGCCCGCGCCTGCCAGCGCGCGAGCGGCCGGCGGCAAATTTCGTAGGTCGCGATCAGAGCCGTCGCCGCGGCGAAAGACATCTGAAAGCTCGGGCCGAGCAGACTCTCGGGGCTGACAAGCAAGACGGCGATCGCCGCCCAGGCGATCAGACGCATCGAGATGCTCGTCCGGTCGAGCAGGACCGCGAGGAGGACGAGTGCGGTCATGAGGAAGGCGCGCTGGGTGGGCACACTCAATCCACTGATGAGGAGTTATCGGACTGCGCGTCTGCAAGCATTTGACCTAGGGCGATCTTTCGTCTGTTTCTTCATTTTTAACCTGTAACGACAACAACATAATCGTTATCCAGAAATTTCTCCCCTTATCTTGCTAT
>JAPUJA010000315.1 GCA_027296525.1 Pseudomonadota bacterium
CTTTTCTCGGGTCCCTGCGCGGCGGATTAGACGACCGAATCGCGTCCTGGTGGTCACTTCCTGGTCACTCAGATAGAGCGACCTTCGGCCTTCCTTCTCTAACCTACTGATTTTTCTGGTGCCGGGCGTAGGATTCGAACCCACGGCCTACTGATTACAAATCAGTTGCTCTACCACTGAGCTAGCCCGGCAGAGGCAATGAGGTTCTGAGGTCCCGCCAGACATTACTCCCGGCCGCACGGGGGAGCAAGCGAGCCGAGTGAACACCGATCAAAGAATGCGCGCCACCCTCCGAGGATAGACGGGCGGATTGAACCGCGCCGCCCCTTAAGGCATCACGCTGCCGCCGTTGGGGCCGAAGGTCTGGCCCGTGACGAAGGTCGCGCCCGGGCCCGCGAGGAAGAGGGCGACGGAGGCGACCTCCTCCGGCTGGCCCAAGCGTGCGAGCGGGATCTGCTTCTCCTTCTCGATCCATTCGGGCGGCATGTGGGCGGGCGTCAGCATGTCGGTCTCGATCGGCCCGGGCGCGATCGCGTTCACCAGAATGTCGGGCGCGAACTCCTTGGCCCAGGAGCGCGTGAGCGCGAGCACGGCGCCCTTGGAAGCGCAGTAGAGCGAGAAGTCTTCGCGTCCCAGATAGCCGAGGTCGGAGGAGATATTGATCACGCGCCCGCCGCGGCCCTGCTTCACCATCCGCCGAATGGCCTCGCGCCCGCACAGGAAGACCCCGCGCAAATTTGCGTCCATCAGCCGGTCGTAGTCCTGGTTCGTCGACTCGAGCAGAGGCCCGATCATCTCGATGCCGGCATTGTTGATGAGAATGTCGAGCCCGCCCAGCCGATCGCCGATGGCCTCGAACATCGAGAGCACCTCGTCCTCCTGGCCCACATCCGCCTTCACCGCGAAGGCCGAGCCGCCCCCCTTGGCGATCGCATCGACGACCTCGTAGGCCCGCTCGGGGCTCTTGTTATAGTTGACCGCAACTTCCGCCCCATCGGTGGCGAGGGCGATCGCGATGGCGCGGCCGATGCCGCGCGAGGCGCCGGTCACAAGGGCGGTCTTGCCATCGAGTCCGTCCGTCATTGGTCTCGAGTTCCCCAAATCCCGATATCCGCAACGACGCCCGGCCTCACCGGGCGGCGTTCGGCGACATGATCATCGCCTCCGTGCGTTGCGCTTGAGCCCGGCACACGGCCATCAGGTGATTGCGAAGCTTGAAGAACGCTTCCGTCTCCTTGAGCTCGAGGCTCGCTTCCCGCACCAGGTGATCGCTCACCGTGATCTCCTCGATGATCTTCGCAGGTCGCGCCGAGAAGACGAAGATGCGTTCCGCAAGGAAGATCGCCTCTTCGACGTCGTGGGTGACGAAGATGATCGTCTTGCGTTCCTTCGCGCGAATCTCGAGGAGCTGGACCTGGAGGAACTCGCGGTTCTGCGCATCGAGCGCGCCGAAGGGCTCGTCCATGAGCAGGATGTCGGGGCCTGCGGCGAGCGTGCGCGCGATCGCCAGGCGTTGGCGCATGCCGCCCGAGATCCGGTTGACGTAGAAATCCTCGAAGCCCGCGAGGCCCACGAGCTCGAGATAGTGCCGCGCGATCCCGTCCTTTTCGTTTTTGGTCACGTCGTCGCGAAATTTCAGCCCGAAACGCGCGTTTTCGAACACGGTGAGCCAGGGAAAGGACGAATAGGACTGGAACACGACGCCCTTCTTTCGATCGGGGCCCTTGACCTCCTCGCCTTCGAGCACGATGCGCCCCTCGCTTGTCGTCTCGAGCCCGGCGACGATGCGCATCAAGGTGGTCTTGCCGCAGCCCGAGGGCCCGACGAAGACGACGAAGTCGCCCCCTTCGATCGTCATGGAGACATCGTCGATCACATGAATGGGTTCCTTGCCGTGTTCGGTGGCGAACCATTTCGAAAGGTGATCGATCTGCAGAAAGTGATCGTAGAAGGCCATGGCTCTTCGGCTATTCGAGATAGCGGAACGCGCGCCGGTGGAAATAGCGGATCAATTGATCGCTGGCCAAGCCGATGAAGCCGATCGCGAGCACCCCGGCCATGACCTCGGGCATCTTGCCGAAGCGCCGCGAGATCCAGATCACATGGCCGATCCCCTCATTCGCCGCAACAATTTCCGCAATGATGACATAGCTCCAGCACCAGCCGAGCGTGATGCGCAGATTGTCGACCATGGTGGGCGCCATGGCTGGGAGGATAATCCAGCGCAACACGTGGCGCGTCTTGGCGCCGAGCGTGTAGCAGATTTCGACATACTCGCCCGGCACCCGGCGCGCGGCGTCCGCGATCAAGAGCACGAGCTGGAAGAAGGTGCCCATCCAGAGAAGTGCGATCTTCGAGGTTTCGCCGATGCCGAGCCAGATGACGGTGAGCGGGACGAGGGCGGGAACCGGCAGGTAACGGATGAGGTCCATCACCGGCTCATGGGTCGCGCCGATGATACGGTAGGTGTTCATCAGGATCCCGAGCGGAATCGCCATCAGGGCCGCGATCGTAAATGCAATCATGACGCGCAGAATGCTGATATAGACGTCTTTGATGAAGTTGAACTCGGCGAACAGCGTATACATCGCGATCGCCACCCTGATCGGCGAAGGCAGGTAGGCCTCGCGGATCAGGCCGCTCTCGGCGAGAGCGATCCAGAAGACGAGCAGGATCGTGAAGGAGGCGACGGCGAGCGAGAGCTCCATCGGGCGCGATATCCCGCCGCGGAAGGTGAACAATCCCTTCCACTCGAAACGTCCCTTTTTATCCCGTTCGCTCAGCACACGGCCCCCCTGTCAAAACGAGGCCGGCCACCGCACCCGGCGGTGGCCGGCTCGAGTTCAGCGTGGCGCTCGTCTGTCTAGCGTTCGTGGCCCACGAAGAGGTCGGTGATGATCGAGTTGTCGATCTTCGTGTCCGAGCTCAGAAGCGCGTCCGCCACGCCGCTCTCGACGTTGAGCTGCATGACCGTGTCGAAGTTGTCGTGCAACGTGCCCCGCTCGCCGTGGGTCCCCATAAAGACGACCGCCTCGTCGTAGCTGACGAACGGCCCGCCTTCGAGGGTCTCGAGAATTTCCTCGGGTGTCAGGTTGAAGAACGGCGCCATGAATTCGGCCGCTTTCTCCGGGTTCGCCATGAAGTAGTCGATCGCCCGATAGACCGCCCGCAAGTAACCCCGCACCATCTCCGGGTTCGCCTCGATGACCCGCTGGTCGACGAACCAGACGTCGACGATGAGACCCGGATAGTCCGCCGAATCGAGCAGCCGGTGGGCGCCCTCGCGGATGCCGGCGTTCAGGATCTGGGTCGCCACGGGCTCGTAGACCGCAACGGCGTCGACCTTTGGATCGGCGAACACGCCGAGCGCATCGGCGGTCGAGATATTCGTCGTCTCGAGGTCGTCGAACGTCATCCCGCATTCTTCTTTCAGCGCCTTCTGCAGGAGCAGCGGCGCGGGCACCGTCGGCTCGTAGGCGAAGAGCTTGCCCCTCAGGTCGCAGACGCTCTGGATCTCGGCGCTCGCGATGATCGCGTCGCCACCCATCGAGATGTCCTCAACCCCGATGATGACTCCCATCGTGTCGTCGTCGCGCGGACGGCTCTGGTATTCGCCGACTGTGCGCGAGTTGCAGTTGATCTGGCCCGTGTCCATGGCGGCGAACTGCACCGTCAGGTCGTCGTCGAAGATGTACTCGACCTCCACTCCCTCCTGCTCGAAATAGCCGAGCTCGTCGGCGAGCCTGTTGATCGACTGGGGCGGCCAGAATGTGATGGCGCAGATCAGCTTATCCGTGATGACGTCGGCGGCCGCGGCGGGGGTCGTCCCACCGATGCTGGCTGCGAGGGCGAGAATGGCCAGAGTAAGAATGGCTGCAATGCGTGACATGATCGTCTCCCTAAAAGTGTCGCGGCGGTTGTGGCCGCCTTTTTTCCGGTCATAGGACCCCCGCGCCGTCGAAGCCCTGGCGCCGAATCCGTTGAACGGGTTGTTTTTTTCTATTTGATGCTAGGCCGTTGTCCGAGCCATTGCAAGGTCCGACGGGCACGGGGGGCGATGATGGCGAGTGGGAAGCCACAAAGACGTCTACCCACCAAGACGTCTAACAAGACGTCTAAGAGGAACCCGCGCCGCGCGCCTTCTGGCTGGAAGAGGCGCTCCCATCGCGGCTCTATCGTTCCAAGATCTTAGCCCTTCGCGTGCATCCGCGGGCGTTTCGGGTGGTGGCGCAGCCCTCCTGCGGCAGGGCCTCGGGCGGGCATGGATCATCGCGTCCGTCGGTCTTAAATATTATGCAATTATAGTCTATTATAAGAGTTCATTGATATTTTAATCGAGCTCGTGAAAGGTGCTGATTCTCAACCACGGCGGCGGGTCGATTCATAAAGGACGATGGCGGCGGCGACCGAGACGTTGAGCGAGGGCACCGCGTCGCTGATCGGAAGACGGATGAGCTCATCGCAGGCACGCTTGACCAGCGGCCGAAGCCCGGAACCTTCGGCGCCCAGCACGAGGCAGACGGGCCGGTCGAGATCGGCGCCTTCGATCACGGCGTCCGCTTGCGGGTCGAGCCCGAGGCACCAATAACCTTCAGCCTTCAAGGCCTGAAGCGCGCGCGCGAGGTTGGTCACGCGCACGAGGGGAACCCGCTCGAGAGCGCCCGAGGCGGCCTTGGCGAGCGCCCCGGAGGCCTGCGGGGCGTGGCGGGTCTGCTGGATCACGGCCTTGGCCCCGAAGGCCGCCGCCGTTCGGAGAATCGCTCCGACATTCCGAGGATCCGTCACCTGATCGAGCATCAAGAGGCGCGTTGACGCCGCGGCGGTCGCGCCGTCGAGCCGGCAGGCCCTATCGAGATCGATCTCGGGCAGCGGGTCGGCGAGCAGGGCGACGCCCTGATGGGACGCGCCGGGCGCCAGGTAGCGCTCGATCTCCTCTGGTGAGACGATCTCAGGGGGCACGCCGCTGTGATCGGCCCGCCAGGCCGTGCCGGGGGCCGCCCGGCGGTTTTCCTCCCGGTCCGCCTGGGCCGTCACCAGAAGGCGCCGGCAGCGGCGTTGGGGATTCGCCAGGGCGGCGCGCACCGCGTGGCGGCCGTAGAGCCAGCCGCCGGGCGCCCGGGAGTTCCGTTTGCCCACGCGGGAGGCGGATTTGCGGCGAAAACTGTCCTTGCGCGGGGCCATCCCCGTCAATATACTCCCACTTCAAATCCCTGAAATTCTCGTGCCCGAGATTGAGCTGAATCGGCGGACCTCGGCTGCACTGGTGTGTCTTACTATCTCATTGACATTCAAGCGGGAAATCACATATTGCCGACTTCCCTAGCGAGGGCTGCGAGGGCCAGGCGCGGAGGGGTGGCCGAGTGGTTAAAGGCAGCAGACTGTAAATCTGCCGACGTACGTCTACGTAGGTTCGAATCCTACCCCCTCCACCAGAGATCTTCGGTTGCGGGGCGCCGTCCCGTGAGCGGACAGGCGGGTGTAGCTCAATGGTAGAGCGCCAGCCTTCCAAGCTGGATACGTGGGTTCGATCCCCATCACCCGCTCCAGTCGTTCGGCAGCTGAAAGCGTTCAGCGTGGCCATGTCATCGGAGCTTGGTGCGTTCAATCTGTAGAAAGAGCAGGCGATGTCGAAGCAAAAATTTGAACGGACGAAGCCGCACTGCAATGTTGGGACGATAGGACATGTTGATCACGGGAAGACGACGCTGACGGCGGCGATCACGAAGATTCTGGCGGAGACGGGAGGGGCGTCGTTTGTTCCG
>JAPUJA010000316.1 GCA_027296525.1 Pseudomonadota bacterium
CTCGAGCGCGAGAATGGCCTCCTCGCGTGCCTGCCCGGCCGCCGCCACGGCGACCAGCTCGCCACGGAGCTCGTCGATTTCGGCTTCGATGTGCGCGCTCTCGGCACCGAGCGAATCTTCACGCGCGCGTTCCCGTTCGAGCGCCTGCTCGACCTTCTCGAGACTGGCGTCGGCCGGCGGCTCGGCGCGGCCCGGCGAAACGACGGCAAGACCGAGCCCGGCGGCGAGCAGCGCAGCCCGGCAGAGCCCGGACATGTCAGGCGAGCGCCGCATGCGATTTTTCGGGACGGTTCCGGGCGGTGCCGGTGATGAGCGAACGGCCGGTCATCTCGTCCGAGGGCGCAAGGCCCAAGAGATACAACACCGTCGGCGCGATGTCGGCAAGACGCCCGTCGCGCAGCCCAACCGATCCGCCGCCGACGAGCAGGACCGGCACCGGGTTCGCCGTGTGCGCCGTATGGGGCGACTCCGCCCCCGGCATCCTCATGCATTCGATATTGCCGTGATCGGCCGTGATGAGAAGGGCACCGCCCGCCGTCTCGACCGCGCCGAGGAGCCGAGCGAGGCAGCGGTCGATCACTTCGACCGCGACGACGGCCGCATCGAAGTCGCCCGTGTGGCCGACCATGTCCGCGTTCGCATAGTTGACGACGATGAGATCGAAACGGCCGCCCTCGATCGCCCCGACGACTTTGTCCGTCACTTCGGCCGCCGACATCGCGGGCGCGAGATCGTAGGTCGCGACCTTGGGCGAGGGCACGAAGATATGTTCCTCGCCCTCGAAGAAGCGCTCTTCGCCGCCATTCAGAAAATAGGTGACGTGGGCGTACTTCTCGGTCTCGGCGATCCGAAGCTGCTTGAGACCCGCCTCGGCGACGATCGCGCCGAGCAGCCCCGAAAGCCGCTCGGGCGGAAACAGCGCCTCGAGATGAGCCTTGAGTTTCACGCCATATTCGATCATGCCGAGCGCCGCGGTGAAGGCGAGCGTCTTCTCGCGGGCAAAGGCGTCGAAGGCGGGATCGAGGAGCGCGCTCAGGATCTGGCGAACCCGGTCGGCGCGAAAATTCGCCACGAGCAACCCGTCACCATCGGCCATGCCGCGATAGGCCCCGATCGCAACGGGCTTGACGAACTCATCGGTCACGCCGGCGGCGTAGCTCGTCTCGATCGCCGCCACGGCGCCGTGCGCGCGCGCGCCCGTGGCACTCACCAGATTGTCGTAGGCGAGCGCGGTGCGTTCCCAGCGCCGGTCCCGGTCCATCGCGTAATAGCGCCCGCCGAGCGTGGCGATCCGCACAGTCAGCGTTGCGGACAGTTCGGCCTCGAAGCGCTTGACATAATCCAGCGCGGAGGCCGGCGGCGTGTCGCGGCCATCGAGCATCGCGTGAACCGCGACGCCAAGCCCGGCTTCAGCCAGGAGCCGCGCGAGCGTGGCGATATGCCCTTGATGCGCATGAACCCCGCCGGGCGACATCAAACCCAGCAGGTGGCAGGTGCCGCCCTGCTCCTTCACGCGGGCGATGAAGTCGGCCAGCGCCGGGCTCTTGGCGAGCGATCCGTCGGCGATCGCGGCGTCGATCCGCGGCAGGTCCTGAAGCACGAGGCGCCCGGCGCCGATGCTCACATGGCCCACCTCGGAATTGCCCATTTGGCCCTCCGGCAGGCCGACCTCGGCGGAGGAGGCGCCGAGCAGCGCGTGGGGCGAGCTCTCGATCAGCCGGTCCCAGGTGGGCGTTTCGGCCTGGTCGATGGCATTGTCGGGCCCGGGCGGGGCGTGCCCCCAACCGTCGAGCACACACAGGACCACGGGCCGATTTTGCCGTTTCATGAGGGTCTTATAGCCAAAAACATGTGACGACAAAAGCGCCGCCCGCGCGCGCGTTTCAGCCGCGGTGATAGGGGTGGCCCGAGAGGATGGTGCTCACGCGATAGAGCTGTTCCACCAACATGACGCGAATCAGAAGATGCGGCCAAGTCATGGCTCCGAACGAGAGGGCCGCGTCCGCGCGTGCCTCGAGGGCCCGATCGAGCCCCTCGGCGCCGCCGATCAGAAAGGCGATGACCGGCGGCCCACGCTCGCGCCAGGCATCGAACCGGCGCGCGAACGCTTCGCTATCGAGCGCCTCGCCCGAAGGATCGAGGGCCACGACGAAGGCATCGCGCGGAGTGGCGTCGAGCAGGAGCCGCGCCTCGCGCGCCTTCAACTCTGCCGGCGCGAGCTTGCGCTTCTCCTGCACTTCGACGAGATCGAGAGGCCAGGGGAGCCTCCGCACATAGTCGTCGAAGAGCGTGCTCGAGGGATCGGACTTGGCCCGGCCGACGGCGACGATGATGAGGCGCATTCAGGCGCGGCGCGTCGGGCCGGCCGGACCGCCAACGGTTCGGCTCTCAAGCACCGGCGAACGCCTCCTCGCGTGGAACGGCGAGGGCCCAGACCTTTTCCAGATTGTAGAGCGCGCGTATTTCGGTGCGGAAGAGATGAACGATGACGTCGCCTGCGTCGATCACGACCCAATCGCAAAGGGGAATGCCTTCCACGGGGGCCGTCTCGATCCCGACGGCCTTGAGCGCCTTGGCCAGTCTTTCGGTCATCGCGGAAACCTGGCGCTCGGAGCGGCCGGAGACGATCACCATATGGTCCGCGATATCGGTTTTGCCCGCCAGGTCGATGGCAACGAGGTCTTCGGCCTTGGCGTCCTCGAGACAGGCCTCGATCAGGCCGCGCAACTCCCCGGCCGTCAGGCGTCTCGGCTGTTCGTTGGCGATGGCGCTTGCCCCTTCTGGTTTCACCCTTGCACCGGCGCCGAGCCCGCCCGGCCCTCGCGAATCCCCGCCGCGGACACCCCGCTGAGGCGGCCCGGAAAGAAGACCCAGGCCGGCGGCCGGCGGTTGGCCAGGCTCCTGGCGCGGCACGAGGCCAGACGAAACTTCTGAAAGCGTTTCGCCGCCTCGCTTTCCAGTGCCCTTTTAGAATAGGAAGGACGATCGAAAATCGCAACCGGCACCGCCTCGAAGATCGCCGTCCAATCCCGCCATTGGGCGATCTGAACAAGGTTGTCGGCGCCCATCAGCCAGACGAAGCGAACCCGCGGATAGAGCCGCCCGAGGCGCCGAAGCGTCTCGGCGGTGTAACGGCATCCGAGCCGCCGCTCGATCCCGCTCACATGGATGCGCCGATCCCGCGCCATCCGACGCGCGTCACGAAGGCGTTCCCCGTAAGCGGCCATGCCCGCCACGGGCTTCAAGGGATTCTGGGGCGAGACCAGCCACCAGACCCGATCGAGATCGAGATCGCCGAGCGCCAACCGGCTGATATGGAGATGGCCCTCATGGGCGGGGTTGAAGGAGCCGCCCAAAAGGCCGATGCGCGGGGTCCGCCGTTCGCCCCCGGCCCTTCCGAAAGCGCGAAAGATGTGGCGCGTCAGGGGCGAACCTGCCCGCGACCGCGCACGCGGTACTGGTAGGTGGTGAGCTGTTCGGCGCCCACCGGCCCGCGCGCGTGAAGTTTGCCCGTCGAGATGCCGATCTCCGCCCCCATGCCGAACTCGCCCCCGTCGGCGAACTGGGTCGAGCAGTTGTGCATCACGATCCCGCTTTCGACCTCGCGCAAGAAACGCTCCGCCGCGTCCGCGTCTTCGGTGATGATCGAGTCCGTGTGGTGGGAGCCGTAATCGTTCACATGGTCGATGGCCTCGCCGAGACCCTCCACCACCCGAACCGAGAGGATCGCATCGAGATACTCGGTCGACCAGTCTTCTTCCCTTGCGGGCCGAAGGCGCCCATCGACGGCCCGCGCGGCCTCGTCGCCCCGGAGCTCGCAACCGGCCTCGATCAACGGATCCAAGAGCCGGGGGAGGCCGGGCTCCGCGATCGCCCGGTCGATCAAGAGCGTCTCGGCGGCGCCGCAGATGCCTGGGCGGCGCATCTTCGCGTTGAACAGCACCTCGCGCGCCATTTCGAGGTTCGCGCGCCCATGGACATAGACGTGACAAACGCCGTCCAGATGGGCGAACACAGGGATGCGGCTCTCCTCCTTGACGCGCTCGATAAGCCGGCGCCCCCCGCGCGGCACGATGAGATCGATCTCGGAATCCATGCGCAGCATCGCGCCCACGGCCGCGCGCTCGCGCGTGGGGATGAGCTGGATCGCCGCCGCGGGCAAGCCCGCCTCGCGCAAGCCCACCTCGAGCGCGTCCATGATTGCGCTCGAGGAGTGAAAGCTCTCGGAGCCCGCGCGCAGGATGGCGGCGTTGCCCGACTTGAGACAGAGCCCCCCGGCATCGGAGGTCACGTTGGGACGGGACTCATAGATGATGCCGATGACCCCGATGGGGACGGCGATGCGCGCAATCTCGAGTCCGTTGGGGCGCGTCCAGGAGGCGAGCACCCGGCCGACCGGATCGGGAAGCCGGGCGATCTCTTCGAGCCCCGTGGCCATCGCTTCGATGCGCGCCTCGTCGAGCCGGAGCCGGTCCGACATGGCCGGACTCAAGCCCTTGGCCGCCGCCACGTCCTTCCCGTTGGCCGCGAGGATCGCCTCGCAATGGTCGCGAATCGCCCGCGCCGCGGCTTGCAGCGCGGTGTTCTTCGTCGCGCCGTCGGCCTGCGCGAGCGATCGCGCCGCGCGATGGGCGGCGCGCGCAATCTCGCCGACCTCGGCCTCGATGCGATCGGCATCGAGCGATTCCAGGGCCCTCATCCGTTGCGTCCTCACGTTAAGACGAGATCGTCCCGGTGGATCATCTCATCGCGGCCACGGTAGCCGAGAATCCGTTGTATTTCACGGCTTTTGTGGCCCATGATCCGGCGCGCGTCGGCGCCCGAATAGGCCGTCAGCCCGCGCCCGACCTCCAGCCCCTGGGCATCCTCGACGATCACCGCATCGCCCCTCTCGAACCGGCCTTGGACCTCGATCACCCCGGCGGGCAGCAGGCTCTTGCCGTTGGCGAGCGCCTTGAGCGCGCCACCATCGACCACGAAGCGCCCTTTGGGCTTGAGCGTGCCGGCGATCCAATTTTTTCGGGCCGCCCGGGGCGAGGCCTTGGAGACGAACCAGCTGCATCGCCCGCCCCTCTCGATCGCCGCGATCGGATGATCGAGCGTGCCCCGAGCGATGACCATGTGACAGCCCGCGCCGAGCGCGATCTTCGCCGCCTGGATCTTGGTCAGCATGCCGCCCGTGGCGTCGCGCGACCCGGCCGCCCCCGCCATCGCCGCAATCTCCGGCGTGACCTCGTCGATCTCGGGGATGAGCCGCGCATCCTCATCCTCCTGCGGATCGCCGGTATAAAGCCCGTCGATGTCCGAGAGCAGGACCAGGACATCGGCGCCCATCATCGCGGCGACCCGGGCGGCCAAGCGGTCGTTGTCGCCGAATCGGATCTCGCCGGTCGCGACCGTATCGTTCTCGTTGATCACCGGCACGACGCCCAAGCCGAGCAGGGTGTTGATCGTGCCGCGCGCGTTCAAGTAACGCCGCCGGGCCTCGGTATCGTCGATCGTGAGCAGAATCTGGGCGACTCCGATGCCGTGGCGCGCGAGCGCCTCCTGATAGGCATGGGCGAGCCGGATCTGGCCCGTGGCCGCGGCGGCCTGCTTTTCCTCGAGCCGAAGACGCTTCTCGAGGAGCTTGAGCTCGCGCCTTCCGGTGGCGATCGCGCCGGAAGAGACGAGCACGACCTCCTGGCCCCGGCGCCGGAGCCGCGCGACGTCCTCGGCGAGCGCATCGAGCCAGGCGCGGCGCAGGCGTCCGCTCTCACCCTCGACCAAGAGGCGCGAGCCGATCTTGACGACAATGCGTTTCGCCTTGGCGAGCCTCGAGGTCACCGGCCGCACCCTGAGGCCCGGCGCTCTTCCAGGCTCGCCGCGCGCCCCGCCTCGATCACGCGAAAGAGCGCGGCCATGAGATCATCGAGCCCTTCGCCCGTCGCGCCGGAGATCGGCCAGACCTTGCCCCGGGCCGCCTTTTCGAGCGCCTGACGTTTGCCGGCGATGGCGGCGGCATCGAGCGCGTCGCATTTGTTGAGCGCGACGATCTCGGGCTTTGCGGCGAGTGCCGCGTCATAGGCGCCGAGCTCATGGCGTAAGGCCCGATAGGCCGCGACCACGTCTTCGCGCGTGCCGTCGACCAAGTGCAGAAGCACCCGGCAACGCTCGAGATGGCGCAGGAACCGGTCACCGAGGCCCGCGCCCCGATGCGCCCCCTCGATGAGACCCGGAATGTCGGCGAGCACGAACTCGTCATCGCCCACCGAGACCACGCCGAGCTGCGGGACGAGCGTGGTGAAGGGATAATCGGCGACCCGGGGTCGGGCGCGGGAGACGTGCCCGAGCAGGGTGGACTTGCCCGCATTAGGCAGCCCCAGGAGCCCGGAATCGGCGATCAGCTTGAGCCGGAGCCAGAGCCAGCGTTCCTCGCCGGGTTTTCCCGGCTCCGCCCGGCGGGGTGCGCGATTGGTCGACGATTTGTAGTGGTGATTGCCGAAACCGCCGGTGCCGCCCCGGGCCAAGACCAGCCGCTCGCCGGGGCGAAGGACGTCGGCGATCACGCTCTCCTTGTCGTCTTCGAGGATTTCGGTGCCGACCGGCAGCTTGATGACGAGGTCCGCGCCGGCGGCGCCTGTGCGCTTCCGGCCGCTGCCCCCGTGGCCCGTCTCGGAGCGAAAATGCTGCCTGTAGCGAAAATCGATCAGGGTGTTGAGGTTTGCGACCGCGACGAAGACGACATCGCCGCCCTTGCCTCCATCGCCGCCGTCGGGCCCGCCGCGGGGCACATGCGCTTCACGACGAAAGCTCACGCAGCCCGCGCCGCCCGCGCCCGCGCTGAGATAAATCTTGGCTTCGTCGAGGAACTTCATATCCCGTGCGCCCTCGGCTGCGACGCGCGACGGGATCTTCGGGCCCGGCAGGGGTTATGCCGGCCGCACCCCCTGCGCATCCAGGCGAGCGGTCCTTTACGAGCTCGACGGTTCCACGGAAACGAAGGTCCGCCCGCCGGAGCGCCGGCGAAAGTTCACCTTGCCGGGCAGAAGCGCGAAGATTGTGTGATCGCGCCCGAGCCCCACATTCTCGCCCGGGTGATATTTCGTGCCCCTCTGGCGCACGATGATGTTGCCCGGCACGACGATCTCACCGCCGAATTTCTTGACACCCAAGCGGCGTCCCGCCGAGTCGCGCCCGTTGCGCGAACTGCCGCCCGCTTTCTTGTGCGCCATCAGGACTTCTCCTTCGTATCCTTCTTGGTCTTCTTGGCGGGCGACTTCTTGGCGGGCGCTTTCTTGCCCGCGGCCGCCTTCACCGCCGCCTTCTTGGTCACCGCCTTCTTGGTCGTTGCCTTCTTCGGCCCTTCGGGCTTCTTGGCCTTGACGGCCGGCTTCTTCGCCCCAGGCTTCTTCGCCCCCTTGGCCGCGGCCTTCTTCGCCGCCGGCTCCTTCGCCCTCACCGGCCTCGGCGAGGGCGTCTCGCCCGGTGCCAGAACCTCGTCGATGCGCACGACCGTCAGGTCCTGGCGGTGGCCCCTCTTGCGCCGGTGGTTCTTGCGCCGTTTCTTCTTGAAGATGATGATCTTGGGGCCGCGCGCCTGTTCGAGCACGGTGGCGGCGACCCGCGCGCCCTCGACCAGGGGGGCCCCCACCGTGGTCGTCTTTTCCTTCGCGAAGGCGAGGATCTCGGTGAACTCGATCTCCTGGCCGGCGTGCGCGGCGATCTTCTCGACCGCGATCACGTCGTCGGGCACGACCCGGTATTGCTTTCCACCGGTTCGAATCACTGCGAACATAGTCGGCTGTTCCTCGAGGATTTGGGCGCCCACAAAAGGCTCCGGGGCCCTGGAGACGGGCGCACTATAGTCACACTTTGTTCCCTGTCAATCGCTGGCCCAAGGGCTCGCGCGTTGAGTCGAGCGGGCCGGTCGCTTGCTTGCGGGCCCGCGCCGCCATGCCTTAAGATCGCCCCGCCTTGGCGATCGAGCCTGGAGGGGTGCCGGAGTGGTCGAACGGGGCGGTCTCGAAAATCTACGCCGGGCATGTCGATGCGTTTTGGCCCGTCCATGACCATGCGGAAATCACTGAATTTCGGGCATGAGCTGACGTTCCCGTCCGCCACTGTCCGCGTTCGTTGCGATCCGTTCGTGACCTTTACGTGACCACCCCCCTTTGGGTGCCGGGGGCCTCGCGAACTCGCCT
>JAPUJA010000317.1 GCA_027296525.1 Pseudomonadota bacterium
CTACGACCTGTTCCCGCACATGACCGTGCGCCAGAACATCGCCTATGGGCTCCGCATCGCCCGACGCCCCAAGGCCGAGGTGGACGAACGGGTGAGCAAGATCATCGACCTCGTCCATCTGAGTGAGCTCGCCGATCGCAGCCCCGATGCGCTCTCGGGCGGCCAGCAGCAGCGGGTCGCGCTCTCGCGCGCGCTCGTCATGGCGCCGAAGGTTCTTCTGCTCGACGAGCCTCTGGCCGCGCTCGACCTGCAGCTCCGCAAGGCGATGCAGGAGGAGCTCCGGCGCATTCACCGGGAGCTCGGCGGCACCTTCGTGTTCGTCACCCACGACCAGAGCGAAGCCCTTGGCCTCGCCAACCGGATCGCGGTAATGCATGAGGGCCGGATGGTCCAGGAGGGGGGCCCCGAGGATATCTACTCGCGGCCCACCAGCCGCTTCGTCGCAAACTTCATCGGCGATGCGAACATCCTGCCGGCCCGGCGCGAGAGCGGGCGCGTTCGGCTCGACGGCGGCGTCGAGTTCGCGGATCCCGGGCCCGATGGCGAGGTGCTGATCGTCGTGCGCCCCGAGGGCCTCTCGATCCATTCCGAGAAGCCCGCGGACGAGCTCGCCGTCCCCGGCACGCTCGCCGACATGATCTATCTGGGCTCGCACGTGAAGTACAAGGTGCACCTCTCGAGCGGGCAGGACATCACCGTCAACGAGGGCAATTTGAGTCTGCGCGAGCGGGTAAGCATGGGCAGCCCCATCTATGTCGGCTGGCGGCAAGCGGATCACCGGGTGCTCGACGATCGATGATCGCGCTCGCGCGCCGGCTGAATCCCCTGCTGCTGCCGTCGATCGCCGTCTTCACGGTGCTCTTCCTCTCGCCGCTCGTCTATTTCTTCATCGTCAGCTTCTGGGAGGTGAAGACCTTCCAGATGCACGCGACCTTCACCTTCAAGAATTACGTCGACACCTTCAACGGATATGCCGAGGTCGGGCTCTTCACCTTCGCGATTGCGGCGGTCATCGCGTCGATCACGACGTTTCTCGCCTTCGGCTTCGCCTATGTCGTGCGCTTCAAGGCCGGCAGGTTCGGCTCGATCCTTCTGTTCGGCGCGGTTATCGCGCTGTTCGGCGGCTATCTCGCGAAGGTCTACGCCTGGAAGACGATCCTCGGCACCAACGGAATTCTCAACACCGCGCTGCTCGGCCTCGGCATCATCGACGAGCCGATCAAGGTGTTCATCTTCAATCCCGGCACGGTCGTGGTCACGCTCACCCACTGGCTGCTGCCGCTCGCGGTTATGCCCATCTACGGCTCGCTGCGCGGCGTCCAGGACATCTCACTCGAGGCGGCGCGCGATCTGGGCGCCAAACCCCAGCAGGTTTTCATGGGCATCATCCTGCCCCAATGCAGGACCGGCCTGTTCGCCTCCTTCGCCTTCGCCTTCCTGATCTCGGCGGGCGACTACGTGACGCCCCGGCTCGTCGGCGGACCCTCCACGACGATGATCGGGAACTACATCGAAAGCCTCTTCGGCTTCCGCTATGACTGGCCCTTGGGCTCGGCGATGGCCTTCTCGACGCTCTTCTGCTGCGTCGCGCTCCTCGCCTTCACGAACTTTCTTCTGGCCCGGGCGCGGCGGAAATGACGAACGCCTCGACCTGGATCTGGCGGGGCTTCGGCGGGTTCGTCCTCTTCTTCATGCTGACGCCGCTCGCGCTCGTCATCCTGTTCTCCTTCGGCAACTCGGCGGTGACGACCTTTCCGATGGGCGGCGTCTCGTTCAAGTGGTACGACGAGCTCTTCTCGAACATCTACTTCTGGGGCGCGTTCAAGAACAGCCTGATCGTCGGGAGCTCGGTCGGCGTCACCTCGACCGTCGTGGGCACGATGGCGGCGTTGGCGCTCGCCCGCATGCAGCCGCGCATCGCGCTCCCGACGATGATGATCATGGCGGCCCCGGTCATGGTCCCGCCGCTCGTCGTCGGGCTCGCGCTCATGGTGTTCTATGTAACCGTGGGGCTCAAGCTCAGCGTCTTCACCGTGATCTTGAGTCACCTCGTCTTCACCCAACCCTTCGTCATTCTGATCGTGCACGCGCGCATGATCGGCTTCGACTACGCCGCCGTCGACAGCGCGCGCGACCTCGGCGCCTCGCCGCTTCGGGCCTTCTTCACCGTGACCCTCCCGATCGTGCGCCCGACCGTCATCGGCGCGGCCTTCATCGCGATGGCGCTCTCGCTCGACGACTTCATCATCACCTTCTTCACGATCTCCGGGGGCAACACGCTGCCCACCTTCATCTGGGGCATGATCCGAACCCAGACCGACCCCACGATCAACGCGATCGCGACGCTGCTCGTGGCCCTCACCGTGGGCTCGTCGCTCGTCGCCATGTGGGTCACAAAGTACCGGGGCTGACCCGATGGCCGATCGCAGGCGCAGCACCCGGCCTCGCGTCTTTGCCGGCGGCGGCGCGGGCTTCGAGCGGAATCGGGTCGTGACGGCAGACGGCGCCGAGCCGCTTACCACGATCCCGCTCCACGGGTGGTAGGGGGCGCCGAAGGACGCAGCGAGCGCGCGTCAGGCCTCCAAGCGGCTTCGGATCACGACCTCGGAGGTGAGCGTGCGCGAGATCGGGCACATGTCGGCGATCTCGAGCAGGCGCGCCTTCTGCTCATCGCTTAAGGGCCCTTCGAGCTCGATCACCCGATCGATCCGGTCGACCTTGCCGGTGGCGGTCTCGCACGCCTCGCAATCCTTGGCGTAGATCCTCTCGGTCGCGAGTGTCACCGTCACCTTCTCGAGTGGCCAACCCTTGCGCGCCGCATACATGCGAAGGGTCATGTTGGTGCAGCTCCCCAGGCTCGCGAGCAACAGGTCATAGG
>JAPUJA010000318.1 GCA_027296525.1 Pseudomonadota bacterium
GGCGCGGCCAGGACCGACTTGTCGCTCGCGAGCAGGACGGTGCTCGCAAGGTCGTCGGCGAGCCCAGCCGCCATCTTGGCGAGCAGATCGGCGCTCGCGGGCGCGATCACGATGAGGTCGGCCGCGCGCGAGAGGCGGATATGGCCCATCTCGCTTTCGTCGGTCAGCGAGAAGAGCTCGCTATAGACCTTCTCGCCGCTCAGGCTCGCGAAGCTCAAGGGCGTGACGAAGGCCTCCGCCGCCTTGGTCAGCACGCAGCCGACCTCGGCGCCCCGCTTTTTGAGCGCGCGCACGAGCTCGAGGCTCTTATAGGCGGCGATGCCGCCCGAGACGATGAGCAGGACCCGTTTGCCGGTGATCACCGCTTAACTCCCTATGTTGCCATGCATTCTTCCATACCCGGAGCATAGCACGGTAGGCTTAATGTATGGCTATCGGTGCGGCCGGACAAGGTGGTGCCGAGCTCGAAGGGCGGCGCGTCCTAGAACTGGAGCGCGACGAGCGTCGCCAGAAGCCCGACCGCGGCCCAGAGCGCCAGGACCACCCCCAGGGAGCTCTGGCGCCGCTCGCTCAAGGCGCGCACGGTCTCGGGGTCGAGCCGAAGCCCTCCCTTCGAGACCACCTGGAAGGCGGCGTCGGCCTTTTCGAGCAGATGGGGGATGCGCTTGAGCGTCGTGAGCGTGTCGCGCGCCGCATCGCGTGCGCGCGCCTCGGGCCCGAGGTTTTCGCGCGCCCAGTCCTCGATCAGCGGTTGGGCGAGCTTCCACAGATTGCCTTCGGGCGTGAGTTTGCGCCCGATCGCCTCGGCGAGCAGCATCGTCTTCTGCAGGAGAAGCAGCTGGGGCTGGGTCTCCATCTCGAAGGTCTTGGTCACCTGGAAGAGATGGGCCAGGAGTTGGGCGACCGAGATCTCGTTCAAGGGGCGCCCCAGGATTGGCTCGCCGATCGAACGGCAGGCCTGGGTGAAGGCCGCCTTCGATTTGCGCGCCGCGACGTAGCCCGCCTCGAAATGCAGCTCGGCCACCCGTTCGTAGTCGCCGGTGAGGAAGCCGATCAGCATCTCGGCGAGGTAGCGGCGCGTCTTCTTGTCGAGCCGCCCCATGATGCCGAAATCGACCGCCGCGATCGTGCCGTCCTCCTCGACGAACAGGTTGCCGGGGTGCAGGTCGGCGTGGAAGAACCCGTCGCGAAACGCCTGATTGAAAAAGACCCGCGCGGCGGTCGCGCACAAGCCCTCGAGATCGTGACCGGCCTCGATCAGCGCCTCGCGTTCGTCGATCTGAATGCCCTTGACCCGCTCCAGCGTCAGCACCCGCTTCGCCGTCCGCTCCCAATCGACCTTGGGCACGCGAAACCCCGGCTCGTCGGCCAGGTTGGCGCGGAGCTCCGAGGCGGCGGCGGCCTCGAAGCGAAGGTCCATCTCGAGCGCGACGGTGTCGGCGAAGGTCCGCACGGTCTCGACCAGCTTGAGGCGGCGCCATTGCGGCTGGGTGTGCTCGGCCAGGGCCGTGATCCAATAAAACAGGTCGAGATCGCGGGCGAAGGCCTGCTCGATCCCGGGGCGCAGGATCTTGACCGCGACCTCGCGGCCGTCGCGGGTCACGGCGTAATGCACCTGGGCGATCGAGGCGGCCGCTACGGGAGTGTCCTCGAAGGCCGAAAAAAGCCCGTTGATCGGCTGGCCGAGCTCGCGTTCGACCGTCTCGCGCGCCGCCTTGGTCGCGAACGGGGGCAGACGATCCTGAAGCTCGGAGAGATCGCGGGCGATTTCCTCGCCAAGAAGATCGGAGCGCGTCGAAAGCGCCTGGCCGAACTTGATGAAGCTCGGTCCGAGGGCTTGGAGCGCGAGCGCGAGACGCTGGCCGGGCCGGCCCAGGGCGCGCCGGCGGGGGGCGAGGCGGGCGAAGAGGGTGACCGCCGGTGGAGCTTGCGCCATCTCGAGCAGGAAGAGCACGTCGTAGCGTGCGAGAATCCAGGCGATCCTCAGGAGGCGCCAGATATTGCGGAGCGCGCGGCGCACAGCTCTTTAGAGGCGCCAGGCCGAAAAGAGCGCCGCGATCCCGCCCGAGAGCAGGCGAACCTTGACCCGGGCGAAACCGGCCGCGGCGATCATCTCGGCGAAACGGGCGGGCTCGGGAAAACGGCGAATGCTTTCCGCGAGATAGCTGTAGGACTCGCGATCGCCTTGCACGAGCTCGCCCAAGAGCGGCAGCACGCGGAAGGAATAGGCGTCGTAGGCGCGGCTCAGGATGGGGCGCACCCTGGGGGAGAATTCGAGGCAGAGGAAGCGCCCGCCGGGCTTGAGCACCCGGTAGGCTTCCTCCAACGCGCGCTCGGTGTGGGTCACGTTGCGAATCCCGAAGGCGTTGGTGTAGGCATCCGCCACGCGCGCCCCCAGGGGCAGCGCTTCGGCGTCCGCCACGAGCCAGTCGATGCCCTCGAGGGTGCCCCGGTCCCAGGCGCGCATCCGCCCGTGCTCGATCATTTCGAGGCTGAGATCGAGGACCGTGATCCGGCCCGGCGCGACGGCGCCCTTGATCCGGTCGTGGACGCGAAAGGTGATGTCGCCCGTGCCACCGGCGACGTCGACGAGGGTGAGGCCCGGCCGGGGCGCGAGCCCGTCGACCAGCGCGGTTTTCCATAGCCTGTGGATACCTGCGCTCATGAGGTCGTTCATGATGTCGTAGCGCGAGGCGACGCCATCGAAGAGCGTGCGGACGAGCGCCGGCTTGTCGCCCGCCGGCACGCGCTTGAAGCCGAAGTCGGCCTCGTCTTTCGCGCCTTCCGGCGGCTCGGATGGGGGGTCGGGCCTCATAGCGATCGAGGATAGCTTAAGGGCCCATAGGCACGCTACCTTACCCCGCCATGCCCGAACTGCCCGAAGTCGAGACGGTGCGCCGGGGCTTGAGCTCGCACCTCGAAGGCCATCGCTTCGTGCGCGTGCTTCAGCGCCGGGCGGATCTGCGCCTGCCTTTTCCGGATCGCTTCGCCGCGCGGCTCGAGGGCCGCCGGGTCGAGGGCACGGGCCGGCGGGGGAAGTACCTCCTGATTCATCTCGACGACGGCAACAGCCTGATCGTCCATCTCGGCATGTCGGGCCGCCTGGTCATCGGCGACCGGCGGATGCCCCCCAAGGCCCACGACCACGCGGTGTTCGAAACCGACAATGGCTGTGTCATCACCTACAACGACCACCGCCGCTTCGGGCTCATGATCCTGTGCCCGACGGGCGCGCTCGGCGAGCATCCTCTCCTGCGCTCGCTCGGGCCCGAGCCGCTGGCGAGCGGCTTCGACGGGGCGGTCCTCGCGGCCCGGCTCAAAGGCAAACGCACGCCGATCAAGGCGGCGCTCCTGGATCAAAAGGTGGTGGCCGGGCTCGGCAACATCTACGCCTCGGAGAGCCTCTTTCGCGCCGGGCTCTCGCCGCGCCGGCGGGCCTATACGGTTCAGGGCGCCCGCGCCCGGCGGCTCGCCCAGGCGATTCGCGCCGTGCTCGAGGACGCGATCGCCGCCGGCGGCTCCAGTTTGCGCGATTATGTTCAGGTCGATGGCGAGCTCGGTTATTTCCAGCACCGCTTCGCGGTCTATGGGCGTGAAGGCGAGCCCTGTCCGGGCTGCGATTGCCAGGCCGGTATCCGCCACCTCGTGCAAACCAACCGCTCGACATATTATTGTCCGAAACGTCAGCGCTGATGTGCGGGAACGCCTGTGCTAGTTTGAGCTTGAGATGATCCGCCGGACGCTTAGCTCCGTTTGCCTGATCGTTTTTTGGTCCTGCCTTTTCGCGTTCGACGGCGAGGGAGCGGACGTTCGGTATGTCTCGGGCGTCGAGGACCTTCCCTTGATGCCGGGCCTGACGGAAGTCGGCGATTTCTCCGTTACGTTCGACACGCCGGCCGGGCGGCTTGTCGAGGTGGAGGCGATGGGCGTGCTCGGCGAAGGCGCGGTCGAGGCGTTCTATGCCGACACCCTGCCTGCGCTTGGTTGGATCGGCGTCGGGCCCGGCGCCTTCGTTCGGGAGGGGGAATATCTGCACATCGAATTCAACCGGGCCGGCGAGCTCCTCACCGTGCGCTTCTCGATTTCACCACGCGCGCCGTGAGCCCTCTCGCCTTTGGGAAAAGTCATCGACGACTTGAAAAAAAGGGGTAATCACCATGGCCTATGAGTGCATCCAAACGGAAAAAAAGGGTCGCGTGGCGCTCGTCACGCTCAGCCGGGCACCCGTGAATGCGCTCAACTCCCTCCTCATATCCGAGCTCAATCAGGCCCTCGATAGCTCCGAGGACGATCCCGAGATCGGCGCCGTGGTCATCACCGGCACGGGCAAGGCCTTTTCCGGTGGCGCCGACATCAAGGAGATGCGTGCCAAGAGCTATATGGACGCCTATCAGGGCGACTTCATCGGGCCGTGGGAGCGGATCACCCGGATGCGCAAGCCCGTGATCGCCGCCGTGAACGGTTTCGCCTTCGGCGGCGGCTGCGAGATTGCGATGATGTGTGACTTCATTCTTGCCGCCGATACGGCGACCTTTGGCCAGCCGGAGATCACGATCGGCACCCTGCCGGGCTCCGGCGGCACCCAGCGACTGCCCAGGGCCGTGGGCAAGTCCAAGG
>JAPUJA010000319.1 GCA_027296525.1 Pseudomonadota bacterium
CCCACGACGGGCTATCCAACGACAACACTGGTTCCGCCGAGGACATCGTCTTTCGCTATCTAGCGAGCCCCCACCTTCGCGCGTCGCGTCTTCTTGCGCGCCGCGGGCCTGCGACCGGCGGGACTCTTCCCGTTGGTCGTAGCCGCCGCGACCATCTTGCTCCGGGGCTTTCGCTTGGCGGTCGCACTCTTCTTGCGTGGGGTCTTCCGGGTAGCCTTCTTCGCGGTTCGCTTCTTCGTCGCGGACGTGCCGGCTTCTTCGGCGACCGCCTGCGCGGCCGCGAGACGTGCGATCGGCACGCGGAACGGCGAGCACGACACGTAATCCATTCCGACCTGATGGCAGAAACGGACGGACTCGGGGTCTCCCCCGTGCTCCCCACAGATCCCGATCTTGAGGCCCGGCCTCGCCGCGCGACCGCGCTCGATGCCGATGCGCACCAGCTCACCGACGTATCCCTGATCGAGCGTCTGGAACGGATCGCTCGGCAGGATACCGCGCGCTATGTACTCGGGCAGGAAGCCACCGGTATCGTCGCGCGAGAACCCGAACGTCATCTGGGTGAGGTCGTTGGTCCCGAACGAGAAGAACTCCGCGTGGTCCGCCAGCTCGCCCGCCGCCAGCGCGGCCCGCGGGATCTCGATCATCGTCCCGACGAGGTGAGGGATCTTCCGGAGGCCCGTCTTGGAGCACACCTCCTTGTAGACGCGCTCGATCAGCTTGAACTGCTCGTCCAGCTCCTTCGCCGCCACGACGACCGGGATCATGATCTCCGGCAGCGCCTTCTTTTTCTTCTTCAGCAGCGCGGCGGTGGCCTCGAAGATCGCCCTCACCTGCATCTCGGTCACCTCCGGGAAGGTCGTTCCGAGCCGCACGCCGCGATGCCCCATCATGGGGTTCGACTCCCGCAGACTGTCGGCTCGCTTGTGCACCTCGTCGAGCGACACTCCGAGCTCGGACGCGAGCGCTTTGAGCTTGCCCTTGTCGTGCGGCACAAACTCGTGGAGGGGAGGATCGAGAAGCCGGATCGTGACGGGCAGGCCGTCCATGGCCGCGAGTGTCGCCTGCATGTCACGCTTCACGTACTTGAAGAGCTCGGCGAGAGCCTTGCGGCGCGAGCCGGCATCCTCGGAGAAGATCATCTTGCGCAGCTTCCCGAGCGGCACTTCAGAGTCCGCGCCGTAGAACATGTGCTCCGTCCGGAAAAGCCCGATCCCCTGCGCTCCGAATGATCGCGCCTTGGCGGCGTCTTCCGGCGTGTCGGCGTTCGCGCGCACGTCCAGCCGACGCAGTTTGTCGCACATCTTCAGGAAGGCGTCGAAGGTCTTGTTGCTCGTGGAAGCCTCCACCATGGGGAGCCGGCCCTCGTAGACCCGCCCGGTGCTCCCATTGAGACTCAGCCAGTCGCCCGCGCGGTAGGTCTTGCCGCCAGTCTTCATCACCCCGGCAGAGACATCCACCTCCGCCTCGGAGCAGCCGACGATACAACACTTGCCCCAGCCGCGGGCCACCAGGGCGGCGTGAGACGTCATTCCTCCGCGCGACGTAAGAATCGCCTCGGCGACGCGCATCCCTGCGACATCCTCGGGGTTGGTCTCGTCGCGAACGAGGATGACCTTGTCGCCGTGCCCGGCGACCTCTACGGCTGCCGCGGCCGTGAAGACAATCCGCCCCTGCGCGCCGCCGGGCCCGGCCGGCAATCCCTTGGCGATGGGCGTGGCCTTCTTCTCGGCGGCGGGATCCAGGATGGGATGGAGAAGCTCATCGAGCTGATCGGCCGTCACCCGCTGCACGGCCACCTCCGGAGAGATCATCTTTTCCTTTGTCATGTCGACGGCCATCTTCACCGCCGCGGGACCATTGCGCTTCCCAACCCGACACTGCAGCATGAAGAGTCGGTCCTTCTCGATCGTGAACTCGATGTCCTGCATGTCGCGGTAGTGCTTCTCGAGCCGCTTCTGAATCGAGTTGAGGTCGCGATAGGCGGCGGGCATGAACGTCTGGAGGGTGACTTGATCCCGGTTTTGTTCGGTCGCGGAGCTCTCGTTGATCGGCGATGGCGTACGGATGCCCGCCACGACATCCTCGCCCTGGGCGTTGACGAGGTACTCGCCGTAGAAGATCTTCGCGCCATTTCCCGGATCCCGGGTGAACGCGACGCCGGTGGCGCAATCGTCGCCCATGTTGCCGAACACCATGGACTGGACGTTCACCGCGGTCCCCCACTCGTGGGGAATGCCCTCGATATCGCGATACGCGATGGCGCGCCTGCCGTTCCAGGAGCTGAAGACCGCGCCGACGGAGCCCCAGAGCTGCTTCTCCGCGCTGTCGGGGAAGGGCTTTCCGAGCACCTTGCGCACCAGCTTCTTGTAGGCTTCGCAGAGCGACTTGAGGTCCTCGGTCGACAGCTCGGTGTCCTCGGAAACTCCACGCCGGCGCTTCATGTCCTCGAGACGCCCATCGAGTAGACGACGGATGCCCTGTCCTTCCTTGGGCTCGATTCCGGCCGCCTTTTCCATCACCACGTCGGAATACATCGTGATGAGCCGACGATAGGAGTCGTAAACGAAACGCTCGTTCCCGCCGCTCTGGGCGATGATGCCGGGGATCGTCTTGTTGTTGAGACCGATGTTGAGCACAGTCTCCATCATGCCCGGCATGGACGCACGCGCGCCGGAGCGAACCGACCAGAGCAGAGGATTCCTGGGGTCACCGAACTTCTTGCCCATGAGCCGCTCGACCTTCTTTACGGCCGCGCCCACCTGCGCTTCGAGCTCCTTGGGATACCGACGCCGATGGTCGTAGAAGTGAGTACAGACCTCGGTGGTAATCGTGAAGCCGGGTGGCACAGGAAGACGCAGGTCGGGATGACCGGCCATCTCGGCCAGGTTCGCTCCCTTCCCCCCGAGGAGGTCTCGCAGTTTCCCGTTTCCTTCCGCCTTGCCGCCACCAAAAGAGTAAACGTACTTCGACTTCTTCGCC
>JAPUJA010000032.1 GCA_027296525.1 Pseudomonadota bacterium
AGCGTGACCTCGACCGCCGCTTCCTCCGCGACCGTCTCCTCGGGCGCCATCTGTTCGGCGTGCTTACCGCTCTGGCGGAAATACGCCCGCCGATGGGCGACGTCGATCTCCGTGTGACGCAGTATCGACATGGAAATCACCTCGTCGCCCTTGGCGAGCTTGACCCCCCTGACGCCCCGGGAGGTCCGGCCGGTGAACACGCGAACATCGGTCACGGGAAAACGTATGCACTTTCCACCACGGGCCGCGAGCAACACATCATCCTCGTCCGTACAGGTGAGGACTCCCACGAGATGATCTCTCCCGCCGAGCTTCATCGCGATCTTGCCGTTCGCCATCACACGCGAGAAATCCGAGAGTTTGTTGCGCCGAACACTGCCCTTCGCCGTGGCGAACACCACATGCAGGTCGCCCCACGCGGTTTCGTCTTCGGGCAGCGGCATCACCGTGGAGATGAACTCACCCTCGGCCAGAGGAAGCAAATTCACGAGCGCCTTGCCGCGCGCCTGGGGCGCCGCGACGGGCAGGCGGTAGACCTTCATCTTGTAAACCTTGCCCACGCTCGAGAAGAAAAGGATCGGCGTGTGGGTGTTCGCGACGAAGACCTGGCGGACGAAGTCCTCCTCGCGCGTGCTCATCCCGGCGCGCCCCTTGCCGCCGCGTCGCTGCGCCCGATAGGTCGAGAGCGGCACCCGCTTGATGTAGCCCTTGTTGGTGACGGTCACGACCATCTCCTCGGGCTGGATCAGGTCTTCGACGTCCTGCTCGAATTCCTGCTCCTCGATCGCGGTGCGGCGAGGCGTCGCGAAGCGCTCCTTGATCTCGGTGAGCTCGCGGCGAATGACTTCGTAGAGTCGTTTGCGCGATTGAAGGATCTTGAGATGGCCCTTGATCTGGCGGACGATCTCGTCGAGCTCCTTCGCGATCTTGTTGCGCTCGAGGCCCGTCAAACGGTGGAGCCTGAGATCGAGAATCGCCTTGACCTGCACCTCGGAGAGACGATAGTCGCCCTCAACCACCGTACGGCCCGGCTCGTCGATAAGCGCGATCAGCGGCCCGACGGATTTGGCCGGCCAGGAACGCTTGAGCAGCCCGGCGCGCGCCGCCTCTGGATCCTTCGCGGTGCGGATTAGCTTGATCACCAGGTCGAGATTGGCGACGGCGACGGCAAGCCCCACCAGGACGTGAGCGCGATCGCGCGCGCGGCCGAGCTCGAACACCGTGCGCCGCGTCACCACCTCTTCGCGGAATGTCATGAAGGCCGCGATGATATCCTTGAGATTCATGAGAATCGGCTTGCCGCCGTTGAGCGCGAGCATGTTGACGCCGAAGCTCGTCTGCAGCGGCGTGTAGCGGAAGAGCTGGTTCAACACCACCTGCGGCATGGCGTCGCGCCTGAGCTCGATGACGATCCTCACCCCGTCGCGGCTCGATTCGTCGCGCAGCTCTCCAATGCCCTCGACCCGCTTCTCCCGAACGACTTCGGCGATCCGCTCGATCAGGCGCGACTTGTTCACCTGATATGGAATCTCGGTGGCGATGATCGCGTGACGTTCCTTGCCGATCGGCTCGATGTGAGTCTTGGCGCGCATCACGACCGAGCCCCGCCCCGAATAAATCGCCGAGCGAACGCCGACGCGTCCCAGGATCACGGCTCCGGTCGGAAAGTCGGGCCCCGGTACGATTTCCAAGAGCCGGTCCAAACCGATCTCGGGATCGTTGATATAGGCGATGCAGGCGTCGATCACCTCGCCCAGATTATGGGGCGGAATGTTCGTCGCCATGCCGACGGCGATGCCGCCCGCGCCGTTGACCAGCAGATTCGGAAATTGGGCGGGGAGCACCGTCGGCTCCTGCTGGCTGTTGTCGTAATTGGGCCGGAAGTCGACCGTCGCCTTGTCGATATCCTCAAGAAGCGTATGGGCGGAACGCGCCATACGCACCTCCGTGTAGCGCATCGCGGCAGGCGGATCACCGTCCATCGAGCCGAAGTTGCCTTGCCCGTCGAGCAGCGGCAGGCGCATGGAAAAATCCTGAACCATGCGCACCATCGCTTCGTAGATCGCTTCGCCGCCATGAGGATGGTACTTGCCCATGACGTCGCCGATGACACGGGCGGACTTACGGTAGGGCTTGTTCCACTCGTAACCCTCCTCGCTCATGGAGTAGAGGATGCGCCGATGGACCGGCTTCAGCCCGTCACGCACGTCGGGCAAGGCGCGCGCGACGATGACGCTCATCGCGTAATCGAGATAGGAGGATTTCATCTCCTCCTCGATCGCGATGGGCACGATTTCCGGGCTCGCGGCGGGCGGCTGATCGGTCAAGGATGTGCGCTCTAATGGTCGCGGGAAGCTGGGAACGAAGGACGTTAAGCCGTTCGCAAATATACCGTTTTCTGCGAGATACTACAACGCCTCCGATGCCCCGGGAGGCGGCCGGTTGGCGGCATGTTCCCTAGAACGGGATCTCGTCGTCGAGCTCGCCCGCGGTCGCGGACGCCGACCCGGCGGCGGGCGCCGGCCCGGCGGCGGGCGCCGGCTCGGCGG
>JAPUJA010000320.1 GCA_027296525.1 Pseudomonadota bacterium
GTATAGCCGCTTTCGAGCGCGGTCAGATAGACGAACGGCTTGAACGCCGAGCCCGGCTGCCTCAGCGCCTGTGTCGCCCGGTTGAACTCGCTTTCATCGAAGCTGAAGCCACCGGATATCGCCAGCACCCGGCCCGTGTGCGGGTCGATGGCGACCAGGGCTCCTTCGATATCGGGCACCTGTCTGAGCGCGAAAGCCCCCTCGCCCGCCTCGGGAATCGCCTCCACCGGGACGACGTCGCCGGGGCTGAGCACATCCGAGGCCGTCGCCACTTCGGGCCCGAGCGTCTGACCATTCCGCCAGGGTCGTGCCCACTCGAGCTCTTCGAACAGAATGATGCCGACCGAACCATCCACGAACCCGATGCCCGCTTCCTTCTCGCTGAGCCCCAGCACGACTCCAAGCTGCCAGGGAGCCAGGCCCGGAGGCGCGGGCAGCGTGGCGAGCCGGCTCATCCAGTCGCCCTCCGCGACGTCGATTCGAGCGATCGGCCCGCGCCAACCATGCCGCCGGTCGTAAGCGATCAAGCCTTCTCGGAGGGTCCTGTCGGCGATCTCCTGAAGACGCGGATCGAGCGTCGTGCGCACGAGCATGCCACCC
Organism: Pseudomonadota bacterium; assembly: GCA_027296525.1. Lineage (GTDB taxonomy): Bacteria > Pseudomonadota > Alphaproteobacteria > UBA828 > JAPUJA01 > JAPUJA01. The sequence continues at coordinate 601 of JAPUJA010000320.1, forward strand.
TGATAAAGGCCGTCCTCGCCGTATCGGTCGTAGAGCCAACGGCGGACCTCTTCGGCGAAATAGTCGGCGTGCACGATTTCCGCATCGTCGCGCTGGCGCACCGTGATCGACTCCATCATCGTGGCACGGGCGTCCGCCTTCGTGATGAAGCCCGCAGCCACCATGCGATCGAGCACCCAATCGCGCCGCTCTCTCGCCGCCTCGGGCTTGTTGATCGGATGATAGTTGTTGGGCGCCTTGGGCAGCGCCGCCAGGAACGCCGCTTCGCCCAGGGTCAGTTCGTCGAGCGACTTGTCAAAGTAATTGAGCGCCGCAGCCGGGACCCCGTAGGACGCAAATCCGAGATAGATTTCGTTCAAGTAGAGCTCGAGGATCTGATCCTTGGAAAAGGCGCGCTCGATCCTGAGGGCGAGAATCGCCTCCTTGATCTTGCGCTTGTAGGAGAGCTCGTTGTTCAGGAGGAAATTCTTGGCCACCTGCTGGGTAATCGTCGAAGCGCCCACCAGACGCCGGTTCTTTCGCCAATTGTTGAGGTTCGTGTAGATCGCGCGAAACACGCTGGAAAAATCGACCCCGATATGCTCGTAAAAATTCTTGTCCTCGGCCGCGAGGAAGGCGTCGATCACGGTCTTGGGGAAGGCCGAAACGGGGACGAAGATGCGCTTTTCAATGGCGTACTCGGCCAGCAGCCGTCCGTCACCGGCGTAGACCCGGGTCGTGATCGGTGGCCGGTAGGTCGCGAGCTGGCGGTAATCCGGAAGGTCGGCGCCGTATTTGTAGAAGATGAAAAGCCCGGCTCCAGCGGCCGACACGGCGAGCAGGAACAGGCTCATGAAGGTGTAAATGATGGCTTTCTTCATGGCTTCGAACGTGTCCCCCGGGCCCGTGTTCCCCAAGCTTTGGGGCGGACCCGCGCAGTTCTGCTCTGCCTAAGGTTTGTGGCCTTGTTTTGTCCTGCAGTTGTCACGGTTGAAATACTGATCGACCGCGCGGCGGATCCCTTCGAGCAAATTTGCCCGACCCGCCGGCGAACCTAGGATCCTTTGGTCCTCTGTATTGGAGAGATAGCCGAGCTCCACGAGTATCGAGGGCATGTCGGGCGCCTTCAAGATCCGAAATCCCGCCGATCGGTGCGGCTTGACCAGCAGTTTTCCGGATTTGCCGAGCTCGGGCACGAGGGCGGTGGCGAACACGGCCGCGCAATTCATCGTCTCGCGCTGGGTCAAGGTGATCAGGATGGCCGTGACTTCCTCGTCGTAGCTGCCGGAGAGGTCGAGGCCCGCGATCACGTCGGATTTATTCTCCCGTTGGGCGAGCTTGGCGGCTTCCTGATCGGAGGCTTTTTCCGACAAAGTGTAGACCGATGCGCCGCGAATCGTCCTGTCGTTATGATGGTCCGCGTGCAGCGAGATGAACAAGTCGCCTCCGAGCGCCCGGCCGATCTCGACGCGCTCGCGCAAAGCGACGAAAATATCCCGATCGCGGGTCAACGCGGCCCGGTAGCGGCCGGTTTGCTCGAAAATGTTCTTCAGCTCGAAAGCGGCCGCGAGTGTGATGTCTTTCTCATGAATGCCGGAGCGGCTCGTGGCCCCGGGGTCGATGCCGCCGTGGCCGGGATCGATCACCACCAGATGCGTACCGGTCGGGGTGGCCGTGACGGCCACCGGCTCGGAACGGGGCTCGGCGTCGCGGGTCACTTTCTTCGGCGCGGCTTGTGCGAGGAGTCCGGCGAATTCAACCTCGCTCACCTCCTCGAGATCGACCACCAAACGGTGGCCTTTGTCATTGTCGGGTGGAACGAGGAAGGCGTTCGTAATCGTCACGGGCCCGCCGACATCCAACACAACCCGGGAGGTATCCCGATCGAATTGCCCGAATCGGTATCTCAGCACGAGCCCGCGCCCCTCGGCCGTACGGCCGTTGGGAAGCGCCCACTCGACGGCTGGCAGATCGATGACCACCCGGTAGGGCGCGCCCAACAGGAAGATATCGAAGTCGACGGATTCGCTGAGATCGAGGACAAACCGGGTCATATTGGTGTGCAGCCCGATACGCGCCCCCGTGACGGAAGGGTCCGCGAGGACCGTGCCGTGCGGCAGGAGAGTCAGGATCAACAGAATAAATACGGCGGCCAGCTGCCGCGATCGGCTGCTCATCGACATAATCGGGTTGGAACCGGCGCCGAAATTGCCGCCTATTTCGTTCGAGCGCAATCCCTAAGCTAGAGTCCAAATTATTTTGGAAGGGTTGACGTCTCCGGCCGTGGTGGCGCGAATCGGGCCGAACGCCCCGTAAATCCAGTGATTCGCATTGTGCTGGCCGCCCTCCGCGACTATGATGGTGGCGAAGAAATTCGAATTTTCACCCGTCCGATCCCCTTTTCGGGCGGGTGGACCGCTTGCCCGGGCCACGACGCCGATATGGAGTCGGGTGCCCGAGTCGCGTCCTCCCAGGAGAGACAAAGTGGTTCAATCACGAAGCCGACAGGTCGGGTTACCGTTTGGTGCGCCGCCGCCTCATTTGCAGGCCGGGCAGGCGTCATACCCGTCGCCCAATAGCTATCCGGGCGAAAAGGTCGGTACTCGTCCCGAAACGATCGGCGCGTGCCGGAAGGCCCGGCGGGCCCTGGCACCGCGCCGCCAGGAGTTCAAAAACAATGGCGAAACGCATGCTGATCGACGCGAGCCACCCCGAAGAAACGCGGGTGGTCGTCGTCGATGGGAATCAACTGGATGACTTTGACTTTGAAACCTCGACGAAGAAGCAACTCAAGGGAAACATCTATCTCGCCAAGGTCACGCGGGTAGAGCCGTCGCTTCAGGCAGCATTCGTCGAGTACGGCGGGAACCGTCACGGATTCCTGGCCTTCAGCGAAATTCATCCTGACTATTATCAGATCCCGGTCGCGGATCGCGAGGCGCTCGAACAAGAAGCGCAGGCGGCGGCTCGGGCCGCCTCGACCGAGGAGGAAGCCGACGAGGCCTCTGAAGAGAGCGGCGAGGGCGTCGAAGTGGTGGGCGGCGAGGAGACCGAGGAGGTCGAGCACCGTGAGCGCATCCTGAATCGGCTGCAGCTGTTGCGCCGCTACAATATCCATGAAGTTATCAAAAAACGCCAGATCGTCCTGGTCCAGGTCGTCAAGGAGGAGCGCGGGAATAAAGGAGCGGCGCTTACCACCTATATTTCCCTCGCCGGGCGCTATTGCGTCTTGATGCCGAACACGCCGAGGGGCGGCGGGATCTCGCGGAAGATTGTCAAGCCCGAGGATCGCAAGCGCCTGAAGGGCATCATGGGCGAGTTGTCCATCGATTCACCCATGGGCGTGATCGTGCGTACCGCCGGAATGTCCCGCAGCCGGGCCGAAATCAAACGGGACTTCGATTACCTCATTCGCCTGTGGGACGAGGTCCGGGAGATCACGCTGAAATCCACGGCGCCCGCCTTGATCTACG